>CAZALW010000060.1:5837-13329 GCA_964485705.1 uncultured Thiotrichaceae bacterium | reverse complement strand
AAGTGAGCTTGTCAGCAATGTCTGTGTTTTTGAAGCGGGCGGCGAAGTCTCTTGTGCTGCCGAGCAAACAATCCAGGCAAGTCAAACAGTTGATGTCCGCTATCAGGGGCAAAGTTATACACTCAATCTGCCATGGTATGGCTTACAAGATATCGAGCAGGCTTTCCACCAAAAACACAAAGACAGTTACGGGCATCAGCTGGATATAGATATTGAGCTGGTTAATGTCCGTGTCCGTGTTATTGAGCAACGACAATCATTTGCCTTGCCACGGTGGCAGTCGACGGAGGTGGCGAGCAAAGAATACATCACTATGCCCGGTATAGTAGAGCCTGTAGCTGTGATTAATCGAGCAAGCTTAAAAGTGGGTCAGAAACTAAGCGGCCCTGCTTTGATTACTGAGACCAGTTCTACCGCATGGTTAGCGAAGGGCTGGGCTGCTGAGGTTGATGAAGTGGGAAATTTACTGTTTTTATTTGATTGATTTTCTGCTCATTGTTATGACGATACTGTTACATTTGAAGGAAATCAAAAGTTTTTAGTGACTTTTCATTAAAAGTGTGTTTAACATACTTCGCTAAAATTTAGTGCTAATATTTTTTACCCATGCATGTGTTCCTAATAATGGAGAAGGAAATGGAAATTCACACAAGCAACAATTTTTTAAAATGGTTCACATTACTGTTGGGCATTTTAATATGTCAATCAAATATCGCCTTTGCTTCTACTGATGACCCATTTATTCACTATGCGGAATCTATTCTATACGATATAGATTTGCTTGAGGACAAAACCGAAGACCTGGTAACCGCAGAACGAGTACAGGAACGCCTGGTAAAAAGGCTTGATGCTGCACAAAATCGCCTTGATTCAGGCATCGACAAATACGAGGCAGGTAAACATAAGAAAGCGATAAAGCGCTTTAAAAAATCCAGGCATGCTATTAAGCATTACCTTAAAATTCTTTCCGTAAATAGTCGGCATCATGTCATTCCCAGGCTCGCAGCCGATCAATTGAAGGCAAAAGCTAAAAACATTCGAGCTAACATAACCCGCTTAATAAAAGGTGATTTTGGTAATAGTGTTCCTGTCGCTAATGCAGGGCTTGATCAAAGTATAGTTGTCGGACAAATAGTCACGCTAGATGGTAGCGCATCCTCCGACAGTGATGGCGATGTATTGCAGATGCACTGGATGATAAGGTCACAGCCTGTTTCCAGTAATGTGATATTGCATAACCCGCAATCGCTAACACCCTCATTTACCCCTATTATACCAGGCACATATACCATTGAGCTTATCGTTTCTGACGCGCAAAGCAGCAGTGTAGCGGATACAGTTGTCATTAACGCCTCAATGCCTCAAGTAAACACTGCCCCGGTAGCCAACGCAGGACTTGATCAAAGCGTATTTACTGGTCAACAGGTAATGCTTGATGGCAGCGGTTCAACCGATGTTGATGGTGATACGCTCAGCTGGCTTTGGAGTTTAACCACAAAACCCCCTGGCAGTAACGCGGTACTCGATTCAAACACAGTAGTACAACCAACCTTTAACGCTGACCTGGCAGGGCAATATATTGTTCAGTTAGTGGTAAATGATGCCGCAGATAACAGTGCCCCGGACAGCGTTATCATCAATGCTTTGCTACCCAATACCCTGCCTGTTGCCAATGCTGGTATAGATCAAACCGGTTTTGTCGGCAATCTTATTACCTTAGATGGCAGTGCTTCCTCCGATGCGGATAACGATGCTTTAAGTTATCTCTGGTCGCTGACTTCAGTGCCAACCAACTCATCGGCAATATTGGACAACGCCTTTATAGTCAATCCTTCTTTTGTACTGGATAGTCCGGGCGATTATACCGCGCAATTAATTGTTAATGATGCTCATGCAGACAGCCCGCCTGATGAAGTCATCGTCTCCACCATAAACTCGCGCCCATTGGCTGATGCAGGCATCGATCAAACTCACTTACTTGGTCAGCAAACGCAACTCGATGGCAGCGCATCAAGCGATGCCGATGGCGATACCTTAACTTATTTGTGGTCAATCACCAGTCAACCTGCAAACAGCACAGCAACATTAACCAACGCACAAACCATCAATCCGGTATTTGACGCAGACCAAATTGGCTTTTACGTTTTTCAGCTAATCGTCAATGACAGCGTTCTAAGCAGTAACCCGGCAACCATGACGCTACAGGTCAATCCACCAGCACCGCTGGCAATAACACTCGATACCCCGGCTGACCAATTATTTACCAATCAAACAGACATCAACTTTATCGGCAGTCTCAATCATGATGCCACCCTGACTATTAACAACCAGAACATCACACTGCAAGCCGACCTGACTTTCAACCACCTTGTCACCTTGCAACAGGGCTTAAACAGCTACACCCTGCAAGCCACCGATGCAGTTAATTCGCAACATACCATAACCCGCCAGATAACCCTGGATACCGCACCGCCTGCCACTGCCAACGCAGGCTTTATTACCGTCAGCCTGCCTGATACCGCTGATGTGACCACCATCACTGGTGAGGCAGGCAGTGTAGAAGCCTTTGCTCAAGTACTCATCACCAACCTTCGCGCTGGTGAAGTAATACTTGTAACTGCCGATGGCAATGGCGCGTTCACAGCGCAGATCAATGGTCAGGCAGCCGATAGTTACAGCCTGGTGGTGCAAGATGCCGCTGGCAATCAGAGTGCGGCAAAAAATGTAAGTGATGGCAGTCTTCCACCTGACCCTGCTACCATAGCGCCAATCTTATCTCCATCAGGCTTCACGCCCATACATCAGGCTACAGCCTTCCTGTATACTGGTAGCAACTCTGTTCAGACTGGTGTGGTCGAGGGTACGATTGAGCCGAAACGTGTCGCTATTGTACGTGGGAGACTAACTAATCGTAACAATAATCCACTTTCTGGGATCACCATTACAATACAGGATCACCCGGAATACGGCCAAACCAAAACCCGACTGGATGGAATATTTGACATGGCCGTCAATGGCGGCGGCATACTGACCATTAACTACGAAAAAGAAGGCTTTTTACCCGTTCAGCGTAAAGTAGATGCACCCTGGCAGGATTATGTCTGGGCAGAAGATGTGGTGATGATTCCACTGGATGAACGTGTCTCAGTTATTAATCTGACTTCATCTCAGGCATTTCAGGTGGCACAAGGCAGTCCAGTGACGGATGAAGATGGCACCAGACAGGCAACTGTGCTGTTTCCGCAAGGTACCACCGCCACCATGACCTTGCCTGATGGAACAACGCAGCAACTCACCACGCTTCATGTACGAGCAACTGAATATACCGTTGGTGAAAATGGGCCTCAAGCCATGCCAGGTGAGTTACCCGCTTTAAGTGGTTACACCTATGCCGTTGAATTAAGTGTCGATGAAGCTATTGCAGCAAACGCAACACGTGTAGATTTTAATCAGGCTATTCCATTTTATGTGACAAACTTTCTCAATTTCCCCGTGGGTGAAGTTGTTCCTGTTGGTTGGTATGACAGAGAAAAAGCCGCCTGGATACCCTCTGACAACGGGCGGGTTATTCAAATTCTTTCCATCGACACTAATGGTTTTGCTGTTCTGGATGTAGAAGGAAAGGGGCAATCGGCTGGGCAAATATTGTTGGATGAATTGGGCATTAGTGATGCTGAAAGGCTTCAATTAGCACTTACATATTCAGCGGGTGACACACTGTGGCGTACATTAATCACGCATTTTACACCATGGGACTGTAACTGGCCGTATGGTCCACCATTAGATGCAACACCACCTCCATCTGCACCCAGACCAGATACAGAAGACAAAAATAAACCTGACAAACCAGATAATGAATGCAATTCAATCATAGAATGTCAGGGACAGGTATTAGGTGAGTCTGTTTCTGTAACAGGTACACCGTTTAGTTTGAACTACCGTAGTGACCGGGTTGAAGGAAGAAAGGCAGGTAGAGTGCTTAGAATACCTGTTACAGGTAATACTGTCCCAGCAAGCATAACAAAGATAAAGCTGGAAATTTTTCTTGCTGGCAGAAAGATTGAAGCGATAATACCAAGAGCAACAAATTATATTCATGAGTTTGAATGGGATAACATTGATGGTTATGGACGTAAAATTACTGGCACAATTAATGCGAGAGTCAAAGTAACGTACTATTACCCGATTGTTTATTACAGTGCCCGTGCAGATGTTAGACGATCTTTTTCCAGACTAAGAAGCCGCGGTATTGGATTTATTGGCAGGCGGGGTCAAACTTCTGCGCCAATACAAATCGGCCGTACGTGGAATGTTTTGGTTGATACAGATACATTTGAAGCAAAATCACAGGGTTTTGGTGGCTGGTCTATAAATGAACATCATCATTACCAGCCATTAGCGCGATCATTAGTTCGAGGTGATGGAACAACAAGATCAGCAAAAAATATAGGTGAATTATTGCTTGCAATTGCAGGCACGGGTACTAGAGGAGTCGGTGCTGATAATATTGCTGCTGTAGAGTCCAGACTGTCAACACCTAAAGGTATTGTATTGGATAAGGTGGGTAATGTTTATATTGCTGATGCCGGTAGTCATAGAATCAAAAAAATTGATACCAGTGGAATAATTACAACCGTTGCAGGCAATACTACGCCTGGTTTTAGTGGTGATGATGGATTAGCCACACAAGCCCAGTTAAATAGCCCGTCAAGCCTGGCATTTGATACTGCGGGTAATCTTTTTATAGCCGACACCAATAACCATTGTATTAGAAAAGTTGATCCAAATGGCATAATTACAAGTTTTGCAGGCATATGTGGCAGCCCTGGTTTTATCGATGATGTTTCTGTTTCTATCGCTAAATTTTCATCCCCACAAGGTATAGCAATCAATGCACTTGGAGATATTTTTATTGCTGATGCAGCAAATAACCGTATTCGGCATATTACGCCAGATAATTGGGTAACGACATTTGCCGGTACAGGTTTACGTGGATTTACTGGCGATGGTGGCCTTGCCGTAGATGCCCGATTGTCTCATCCAGTAGCGATAGCTCTTGGTACAAATAACAGTTTTTATTTCATTGATCAAAATAATCAGAGAGTAAGAAAAATCACTTCCGCAGGGATCATTGATACTGTAGCAGGCGGCGGCAGCAGTGTTGCAAATAGTGAAAATAATTTTGATGCCACTCTGACCTATATGTTGCCAAATGGGATTGCTATAGATAATGAAAATGGCATATATATAACGGACAGTTACTATTCCTCGGTTCGTTATGTTTCACCTGAGGGAGCAATAAATACCGTTGCCGGAGACAGAGACGGTAACGGTCTTGTCAGTAACAGACAATTTGCTCAAAATACAAGATTAAGCCCACCTCATGGAATAGCCCTCAGCCAGGATGGACGAGTCTATTTTACTGAGACTGGATCTCGGTGGGGTGGGGCGGGTCACAGAGTAAGAGCGATTGCCCCTGCTTTTGACGGCTATCACGGTAAAACCTTTATTATTATTTCTGAGGATGGCGAAGAAAGATTTACTTTTGACCAAAACGGAAGGCATTTACGCACCGATAACGCGCTGACAAAGGCGCTTAAATACGCATTTGCCTATGACTCAAATGGTTACTTATCACGCATTACTGATGCTTACAATAATGTAACTTCTGTTACACGACAACCAGACGGTACGCCTGTTAGTATTATTACCGCAGACAATCATATAACAAAACTAAAAATTAACAGTGATGGATATTTGCAAGGCATTGAAAACTCTGCTGGTGAAAGCGTTACCCTGGGTTACACTCAGGATGGTCTGTTAACCTCTTTTACTGATGCCAAACAAAATAGTTCCGTCATTACTTATGATTCATTAGGGCATTTAATTCAAGACAAAAATGCAGCGGGTGGTGCTTATACACTTCGCAAAATAAATACAGTAGATGATGATAGTTCTATTGTGGAGCTTGAATCGCCATTAGGCAGCGTCAAACGC
The DNA here is from genome assembly GCA_964485705.1 of uncultured Thiotrichaceae bacterium. Classification (GTDB taxonomy): domain Bacteria; phylum Pseudomonadota; class Gammaproteobacteria; order SZUA-229; family SZUA-229. Next base: position 7,332 of record CAZALW010000060.1, on the reverse strand, counting down.
TATACATTCAAAACAAACCGCTTCGGATCAAATAACAATATTATTTATCCAGATGGCACAAGTCTGGAAAGAACAGCATATAATTATGGACGAACAACTACAAAACAACGCGATGGTACCATCATAAATAAAACTTTCACTGCCGATCCCAGGTTTGGTGCTGCAGTGTCGCAACCGAGTCGTACAACTATCATTAGCAATAATCTTCGTTATACTGAAACGGCTACAGTTGACGCAGATTTAGCCGTTGTAAATGATCCAACATCACTCAATCAATTGACACTAAATCGTAATATAAACGGGCGCAACTATTCAACAATATATGATGCCCCAATAAAAACATATACTTCATTAACACCTCAAAATCGAAGTACAACCCGTGTCATTAATGATCAGGGCGATGTTATTTCAGAACAGGTAAATGGCCTGGCACCTGTTCAGTACTCTTATGATGTCAGAGGCAGGCTAGAAAAAATTGATATCGGTAGTGGTAATGAAACCCGAACTACGCAAATTAGTTATGGTAATGATGGTTTTATTGATTCAATCATTGATCCGTTACAACAAAACACACGAATGACTTATGATGCGGCTGGCAGGTTGTTAACACAAACGTTGGCTGATACACGTGTTATAACATTTGATTACGACAAAAATGGAAACCTGTCATCTTTAACGCCACCTGGGCGAGATGCACATAGCTTTGCACACACGGCCATTAATCAGGCAGCCAGTTATAACCCACCTTTGCTAAATAGTTTAGCCTTAAATACGCAATATCAATATAACCTTGATAAGCAACTAATTAACCTTGATGGCCCGGCAGAACAAGACATTGCCTTTAATTATGATAATGCGCTTTCGCGTTTGAACAGTATTACTATACCGAACGGGAGCTATCAATACAGTTATTTTGCTGATACCGCAAAAGTATCTCAAATAACAGCACCTGATGGGGGCGCAATTAATTATACCTATAATGGGTTTTTAATGGAGAGCTCAGCATGGAGCGGTGAAATATCCGGCTTAGTTGGTTATGCGTATGACAATAACTTCTGGCTGAAATCAATTACAGTAAATAATCAACCTGTATCTTATGCCTATGATAATGATGGTTTATTAATAAAAGCAGGCTTATTAAACCTCACACGCAACTCGGCGACCGGCTTAATAACAGATACAGCGTTGGGACAAGTACACACAACGCAGTCCTACAATACTTTCGGGGAAATCACAAACAAAGAGTGGAAAAAAGATACTGCAGGAAGTGTTAACTCACAGGTTCTAGGAAATGATATTACTTCACAAACGCTAAATATTACCGGAACCGTTGCCAATGCAAGTCGCATTGTGGTCAACGATATTGAAATGACCGTATCGGCGACAGGTGATGTTAGTGGTCAGATTTTATTAAATCCGGGTTTCAACTCAATTACAACCCATGTTTACGACACAACCGATACATTGGCTCTTACAGATTACAACAATGTATATA
>CAZALW010000060.1:0-5737 GCA_964485705.1 uncultured Thiotrichaceae bacterium | reverse complement strand
CCGTAGAGGGCACGTTAGAATTTTCAGGCACTCTATCCGCATCGCAATATCAGGTTTCGTATGCACGAGATAAGTTAGGGCGCATCACACAAAAAACCGAACTGATTGAAGGGGTGGAAAAATTAAGTAATTACAGCTATGACCTGGCAGGTCGGTTGGCCTCAGAAACCACAAATGGCGTAACCACAACATACAACTACGACAGCAACGGTAATCGTACTCATATCAACGGCACTCAAACAGGCATCTATGATGCACAGGACAGGTTAATCAGTTATGCAGGCACGACTTATCGATATACTGCCAATGGTGAACTGCTGTCAAAAACCGAAGCAGGACAAACAACAACATATAACTATGATGTGCTGGGCAATCTAAGGCAGGCAGCTTTAGCCGATGATACAGTTGTTGATTATGTTATTGATGGACAGAACCGCCGGATTGGTAAGAAGGTCAACGGAGTTTTAACGCAGGGACTTTTATATAAAGATCAGCTTAATCCCACCGCCGAACTTGATGGCAGTAACAACATAGTCAGCAGGTTTGTCTATGGCACAAAAGCCAATGTGCCGGACTATATGGTAAAAGGTGCAAACACCTACAGAATCATATCCGATCATCTTGGCAGTGTTCGTCTGGTAGTCAATACCGCCGATGGCACCATCGCCCAAAGAATCGACTACGACACCTGGGGCAATATAACCAATGATACCAACCCCGGCTTCCAGCCGTTTGGCTTTGCAGGTGGTATTTATGACCAGCATACGCAACTGACGCGCTTTGGTGCAAGGGACTATGATGCTTGGGCTGGGCGCTGGACGGCAAAGGATCCGATACAGTTTGCTGGTGGCGATACTAATTTATTCGGCTACGTATTAAATGATCCTGTTAATTTTGTTGATGAGGAAGGTACGCGCCGTAGAACCACTAATCCACACGGCGGGTATATAGGCAACCCTCATAATCTTCCAGGTTTACACCCAAGACAGAAACAGCAATGGGAGAAATTTACACCCGCCGATATTCTTCCCAGACCCGGAAATTGGCATGAATTCATTAAAGATGAGAATGGGTGCAGGTTAGTTTGTGGAGAAAATAATAGCAATAGTGGCTCACTTTCATGTTCAAGCGATTACGGCGAGAGACGGAGACCCAGTATGCGGTCATGTAGGCTTGATTGTGGAAACTAAATGTATTGTGATTAACATGATTTATTAAAACTTATAAGATATTAAAGTGAAAATGCTGTCAATTAATAATATATTTAGGATAACCATAGTTGTTGGAGCCATTACTTATGTGGCCTATTGGCTTTTGCCATACTCCTATGGCTACCTTGATTCTGAAACGGGGATTTTGTTGTCGTATGGAGGTTATGGGGCAATATATTCAGGCAATGAAATTCTTGATGTAGCAATACTTGTAATGAGTGTTGTATCTTCACTTGGCATGTTTTTTTATTGGAAGGTTGCGCGGTACATTTTTCTACTTCTTATTGCTACCGTTGTAGCGGTTCCACTGTACGGCTTATCAATTCAAACGGCTGGTGGTGCAATGTTATTAGATGTTGTACATATAACAGATGGAATGGCATTGGCTTTAGCTTACTTTTCACCTGTGAAAGATAGATTCAAATAAAAAACAGAAAAGGGGTGTGCGGCCGAGCAAAAGGAATGGAGGGAATGGAGTCAAGTATCATAGTGACGTTTTATTCGGTAAGATGATGATAGTTGCAAAGTCTTAAACAGTCAATATGATACTTGACCCTTTTCTTGACCCTTTTCCATCATGTTTACGACACAACCGATACATTGGCTCTTACAGATTACAACAATGTATATAGATCGGCAGTACAGACAGGCTTTAATGTCGCCAATGTAATAGAGATTGCAGCAGATGGTTACATCTATTTTGCGCAACCTGGAGATACGGGAGAGTTTGTGGAAGATCCGATGGCATCGTCAAGCGCAGGTTCAATATGGCGTATCGACCCAGCAACAGGCGCACCGGAACAAACGGCATGGCTGCAGGATGCTACGGATGTTTCATCAGATAGTCAGGGCAATATCTATACCTTAAAAGGCAGCCAGTTATGGCGATTTGATGGCACTAATCACCAGATGCTGGTGGACTTTACCAATATAGGCGTTATAGGCGATATGGAAGCAGGTTTAGATAGCACTATTTATATTGCATCAAACCTGGGTATATATAAAGTCAGCCAGTCAGGTACAGTAGAGGAAATAAATTTAAGTAATCAAATCGGCAGCATAAATGCACAGGGCATGAGTATAGAAGCCTCGTCATGGGGTATTGTATTTGAACTTAATGATGCTTTTTATCAGCTAAACAGTGATAACAGCATAAGATTTATACTAGATGCAAGTTCTAATCCTGGCTTTAGTTCAAACATAAATGACTTTGCCCTGAGCAATGATGGCAGAATTTGTTATTCTGCACTCTTCTTTTTTGAGGTTGAATTGGTAAAATGTTACTCAGACACACAAGGACTTATTGACCTGCCCATAGACCGTTTCGATATCAATGGTATCGAATTCAGCAAAAGCGATATACTGCATTATTCACAGTTTGATAATGTTTATCGCTATACCAATGATATATCAACCGCGTTAATCACGGCTACCGCTCCACCCGTAGAGGGCACGTTAGAATTTTCAGGCACTCTATCCGCATCGCAATATCAGGTCTCATATGCACGAGACAAGCTAGGGCGCATCATACAAAAAGCCGAGCTGGTTGAAGGCGTGACAAATGTAAGCGATTACAGCTATGACCTGGCAGGTCGGTTAATCGCAGAAAATCAAAACGGCATCACCACAAGCTATACCTATGATAGTAACGGTAATCGTACGCATATTAATGGTGCAGAAATCGCCCAGTATGATGCTCAGGACAGGCTGACCAACTACGCAGGTCGAACAGGGGTCAAGAACAGGGGTCAAGAACAGGGGTCAAGAACAGGGGTCAAGAACAGGGGTCAAGAACAGGGGTCAAGTATCATATTGACTCCTTTGCTTGACCTTTATCCTAAACCGTCAATATGATACTTGACCCCTTTTCTTTTGACCCCTTTTCTTTTGCTACTGTACCAGCTAGCTTGCGGAGAATCCAACTTACCATAACCATAGCAGGTCAGGTGATACGCAGAAGTTTTCCAGCCTCAGCAAACCAGAACTATCGTTTCGTTTGGGATGGTATGGATGTTTATGGTCGGCCTGTATTACAGGCAGAAGCCATCATCAAACTCGATTACCATTATCGTCTGGTTTATTATTCTGCTCAGCAGGATTTTCAGAGTGCTTTTGGTCGTGTTAGTCCCAATGCAGGTGGTGCTGGTTTTCTGGGTAGCCCTGGAAGAACCACCATGGCACTTAACAAAGAATGGCAGCGTTCACTTACTGGTATTGCTCAAACACCTAATTTGGCATCCAGTTCTCTTGGCGGCTGGGGACTGGATATTCATCATGGCTATAACCCCGGTTCGAGGATGCTTTATTGGGGAGATGGATCGCTACAGTCCGCAGCAGATATAAGCAAAATAATTACCACAATAGCGGGCACGGGGCTGGGTACTTTTATTGGCGATGGTGGACCAGCTACACAGGCACGATTAGATCAACCACATGGCATAGTGCTTGATGCCGATGGCAGTATATATTTTGCGGATATTATAAATAACCGGATTCGTCACATAAGTCCAGATGGTATTATCAGTACCGTAGCAGGCACGGGGCAGTGGGGTTTTTCTGGCGATGGTGGGCCAGCTACACAGGCACAATTGGGCGGGCCATTTGGCATAGCACTTGATACCGATGGCAGTATATATTTTTCTAGTTTTAATAATAACCGAATCCGCCACATAAGCCCCGATGGCATTATCAGCACCATAGCAGGCACGGGGGTGGAAGGTTATTCTGGTGATGGTGGACCAGCTACACAGGCGCAATTGAACTGGCCTCATGATATAGCACTTGATGCCGATGGTAATATATATTTTACGGACACTAGAAATCACCGGATTCGCCGCATAAGCCCTGATGGCATTATTAGCACCATAGCAGGCACTGGGTGGCAAGGTTTTTCTGGCGATGGTGGGCCAGCTACACAGGCGCGATTGAACTGGTCATCAGGTATAGCACTTGATGACGATGGCAATATATATTTTACAGATTCTGCTAATAATAGGATCCGCCACATAAGCACCGATGGCATTATCAGCACCATAGCAGGCACAGGGCAATCGGGTCATTCTGGCGATGGTGGACCAGCTACACAGGCGCGATTGAGCTGGTCCTATGGTATAGCACTTGATACCGATGGTAGTATATATTTTACGGACTCTGAGAATAATCGGATCCGTCGCATAAGTTCAGATGGTATTATTACCACCATAGCAGGTACAGGGCAGGTAGGGAATTCTGGTGATGGTGGATCATCTGCACAGGCGCAATTGAGTACCCCCACAGGTATAGTGCTTAATGCAGATGACAGCATTTATATTACGGATCGGCTGAATAACCAAATCCGCAAAATTAGCACACCAATGCCAAGTATAGGCTCCAATGAATACCTGATCCCCAACACCAACGGCACACAACTCTTCCACTTCAACGCCAATGGTCGCCATCTACGCACCTTGGACACCACCAGCAGTGCCGTTATCCACCAGTTCCGCTACGATGCCGATGGTTACCTCATCGAAATCGAAGACGCTGATGGCAACATCACCCGCATCGAGCGCAGTGGTGCAATAGCCACAGCCATCATCGCCCCGGACGGTCAGCGCACTAGCCTGGCACAAAACGCCGATGGCTATCTCAGCCAGCTCACCGACCCCGCTGGCAACAGTTGGCATATGGGCTATACAACAGATGGCTTGATGACCAGCTTCACCGACCGCAATGCCAATAATTACCAATTTACCTTTGATGCCGATGGTCGCCTGCTACGCGACCTCAACCCCATCACTGGTGGCTGGCAACTGGCGCGAACAGATGAAGCAAGAGGTTACAGCGTCACTATGACAACGGGCGAAGGCCGCAGCAGTCGTTATCAAGTAGAACATCTGCCCGGCGACATTCGCCGCCAGACCACCCACGCCAGCGACGGCAGCATCACCGTCAACGAGTTCAACAATGCCATCACCACAAGCACCGCAGCCGATGGCACCGTCGCAACAGTAACCGAAGGCCCTGACCCGCGTTTTTCCATGCAGTCACCAATAGATGCCAGCACCCGCATACAAACACCGGCAGGTTTAACCTTATTAGCCACTTCTGAGAGCAGCGCAACCTTGACAACCCCAGGTGACCCACTGAGCATGACAGCCTTAACCGAAAGCCACACCACCAACGGCAAAACTAGCACCAGTGCCTACGATGCCAGTACTAAAACCTGGACACAAAATTCAGCAGCTAGCCGTACCAGCACACTACAAATAAACGCCAAAGGCAAACCCGTACTAAGTCAGATAACCGACCTGGAACAGGCAAGCTACAGCTACGACACACGCGGGCGATTGAGCCAGATAACGCAGAGCATAGGCGCAGATGCCAGAGCAACCACACTGGCGTATTACCCAACAGGTAGTGCCATGGCAGGTTATCTACAAAGCATAACCAATGCTCAAAATCAGATAACTAGTTTTGAGTATGATGCAGTTGGTAGAGTGACAAAACAGGTATTGCCAGACAACCGGGAAATCAATTATCAATAC
>CAZALW010000059.1:0-13637 GCA_964485705.1 uncultured Thiotrichaceae bacterium | reverse complement strand
TATTGTGACGCATGATATTTAACCTTTATCTGTATTATGTATGTAACTACTCAACGAGTCTCTAAAAACCTGAGTTGTTACGACTTTGCATTGAATGTCTCGTTCCCACGCTCAGAAAAGGAACACATACTGAGCTTGGCGTTAGCTTAAGTATGCGTTACCACGCGGGAGCGTGGGAACGAGTAGAAGTGCCATTCACATGGCTGTAATATTAAACTGCTGCCGCTGCTGCTTCTTCTTTCTCACGAATTGATGCCGGCGGCCAATTTTCTAGCTGAATTCCCAGTGACAAGCCATGTGAGGCAAGTACGTCTTTAATTTCAGTTAAGGATTTTTTACCCAGGTTAGGTGTTCTTAACAATTCAACTTCAGTGCGTTGAATCAGGTCACCAATGTAATATATATTTTCTGCTTTCAAACAGTTCGCAGAACGTACAGTTAATTCAAGCTCATCAACAGGACGTAATAAAATTGGATCGATATCAGCTTCTTCATCTTCTGCAACGACATCTTCAATGCTTTGCAAGTTAACAAAGGATGAAAGCTGTGCCTGCAGGATGGTAGCGGCAGTACGAATGGCTTCTTCTGGATCAACAGTGCCGTTGGTCTGTAAATCAATGATTAGTTTATCCAGATTGGTACTTTGTGCTACACGCGCATTTTCAACATTGTATGAAACTCGACGAATAGGGCTAAATGATGCATCCAGCTGTAAAGTGCCAATGGTTGCTGTTTCAGCATCAATGTTGCGAGTATTTGATGGCTGATAACCGCGCCCTTTAACGACTTTAAGCGTGATATTTAATTTACCATCACTGTTTACATTCGCAATCACATGGTCAGGGTTAACAATTTCAATATCATGACCCGTCTCAATATCACCAGCAGTTACTACACCTGCACCTGACTTGGAGATGGATATAGTCTGTTCATCATTTGTGTGCATAATTAAAGCCACACCTTTAAGATTTAACAGAATTTCAAGTACATCTTCCTGCACACCTTCGATAGTGCTGTACTCATGTACCACGCCTTCGATTTGTGCTTCAACAATGGCACTGCCTTCTATTGAAGATAACAAAATCCTGCGCAAGGCATTACCTAGTGTATGACCAAATCCACGTTCCAGGGGTTCCAATGCAACTTTTGCATGGGTATCGCTGTAAGACTGTACATTAATCGTACGTGGGGTAAGAAGTTCATCAGTTGCTGACATATAATAGTTACTCCACTACTTAGAATAAAGTTCGACAATTAACTGTTCGTTGATATCTGCTGATAAATCAGCACGCTCTGGAATGTTTTTATATACCGCTTCCAGTTTAGCGTCGTCAAGAGAAATCCAGTCTACAATTCCATTTGCTTTTGCCATATTCATGGCATCGGCAATACGTGTTTGTTTTTTTGCTTTTTCACGAACAGTTATAACATCGTTTGCTTTTACCTGGTAAGAAGGAATATTAACAACGATGTTATTAACCATGATTGACTTATGATTGACCATTTGTCTTGCTTCGGCACGTGTTGAACCAAAACCCGAACGATACACAACATTATCAAGCCGACGCTCTAAAAGCTGTAACAGGTTTTCACCTGTAGAACCTTTAAGACGTGCAGCTTCTTTGTAATAGTTACGGAATTGTTTTTCAAGAACGCCATAAATACGACGTACTTTTTGTTTTTCACGTAACTGTAATGCGTAATCGGACAGTCGAGTACGGCGAGCGCCATGCTGACCTGGAACCTGATCAAGTTTACATTTACTATCAAGTGGTCGTAAGGCAGATTTAAGCTCTAAATCTACACCTTCACGGCGACTGAGTTTACATTTTGGTCCTGTATATTTAGCCATAGGTTTTTCTCAGATCTTTCTTTATACTATCTATTTTATAACTTCTGAATTCTTACACACGACGTCGTTTAGGAGGACGACAGCCGTTATGCGGAATTGGGGTAACATCATGAATATTGGTAATCTTATAACCAAGATTATTTAATGAACGAATCGCTGAATCTCGTCCGGGGCCAGGGCCACGAACCATTACTTCAAGACTTTTCATGCCATACTCTTTAGCACGGGTACCAGCACGTTCAGCCGCTATCTGCGCTGCGAAAGGTGTGCTCTTGCGTGAACCGCGAAAACCAGAACCACCAGAAGTGGCCCAGGCCAGAGTGTTTCCCTGGCGGTCAGTAATAGTGATAATGGTGTTATTAAATGTTGCATAAACGTGTGCAACACCATCAACCACAGTGCGTTTTATTTTTTTCTTTGCTTCAGGCTTCGCCATGTTAATACTCTTATTTGTTCCGATCTAATTATCTGATGTTAATTATTCGATCTAATTATAGATCAGCGTGTAATGGGTCGACGTGGACCTTTACGTGTACGTGCATTTGTTTTTGTGCGTTGACCACGTAGTGGCAAACCACGACGGTGGCGGATACCACGGTAACAACCCAGATCCATCAAACGTTTGATACTCATTGAAACTTCACGACGTAAATCGCCTTCAACCGAATATTTACCTACTTCAGTACGTAATGATTCTAGCTGTTCATCTGTAAGCTCTCTAATTTTCGTGGTCTCAGCGATACCTGTTGCGACACAAATTTGTTGAGCACGAGTTAGTCCTACGCCGTATATGTGCCTTAAGCCAATTACGGTGTGTTTGTTTGGTGGAATATTTATACCTGCAATACGAGCCATGATTGTTTCCGCTATTGTTTGCGATTACTGGGGGTTTCCGTCTTATCGCGACAAAGCGCGCAATTTTACTAATAATATGAGCCTAAATCAATAGGGTTGTATCAACCAGATACTCAGATACTGAACTTGCTTATCAGCCCTGGCGTTGTTTATGCCTGGGATCAGAACAAATCACACGCACCACACCGCTACGCTTTACAATTTTGCAGTTGCGACACATTTTCTTTACAGATGCACGTACTTTCATTATCTTAATCTCTCTTTAAAGCAATGATTAATGGTTAATTATTAATGGTTAATGAGTAGTAGCACATGGAGGTGCTGTTCACGAACCAAAGGATGGAAAAAACTAAAACAAACGGTTAGGGCTTGTTTTTTGCTTTTCATTAATCATTAATAATTAAGCATTAAGCATTAAATAAATAAATAGCTATCTTTTGTAACCATCCAGATTTGCTTTTTTCATAATACCTTCATACTGGTGTGACATTAGATGCGACTGTACCTGCGCCATAAAATCCATCACCACCACGACGATAATCAGTAGCGATGTACCGCCAAAGTAAAACGGAACGTTCCAGTATAAAATTAAAAACTCAGGTAATAAACAGACGGAGGTTATATACATCGCACCGACGAACGTTAATCGCGTCATTACCTTGTCAATATATTTTGCAGTTTGTTCACCTGGGCGTATACCCGGTACAAATGCACCACTTTTTTTCAGGTTGTCTGCTGTATCGCGTGCATTAAACTGTAATGCAGTGTAAAAAAAGCAGAAAAATATAATTGCAATTGCAAACAGGAATATATATATCGGTTGTCCTGGTGATATCTTCGCTGCAATATCTGATAACCATTCCATGCCTTCAGTCTGACCAGTCCAGCTTGCCATGGTTGCTGGAAACAAAATTATACTTGATGCAAAAATTGGTGGAATAACGCCCGCCATATTTAGTTTCAATGGCAAATGACTACTCTGCGCCTGATATAAACGACGACCCTGTTGCTTCTTCGCATAATTTACCGTAATACGACGCTGGCCTCTTTCAATGAAGACCACAAATGCCGTTACTGCAAGTGCACCAACAAACAACACCAGGATCGATAATGTATGTAACTCACCTGTTCTTACCAGTTCAAGTGTGCCACCAACTGCTGATGGTAAGCCAGCCACAATACCTGCGAAAATGATAATGGATATACCATTACCGATACCACGTTCTGTTACCTGTTCACCCAGCCACATTAAGAACATAGTGCCTGTCACCAATGTTACTGTTGCGGTGAAGACAAAGCCTAAACCCGGATTCATCACCAGTGATTGTGCGCCTATTGATTGCCCCTGTAACGCAGATGAAATACCTATTGCCTGAAAAGTCGCCAATACTAATGTAAAGTAGCGTGTGTACATGGCGATCTTACGACGACCAGGCTCACCTTCCTTTTTAATCTGCTCAAGTTTAGGCACGGTTACAGCTAATAGCTGCATGATAATCGATGCCGAAATATAAGGCATGATACCCAGTGCAAACAAGGACATACGCCCTAAAGCACCGCCGGAGAACATATTGAACACACCAAGTATTGTACCCTTTTGTTGTTCAAACAAGGTTGACAACACAGTAGGGTCAATACCAGGAACAGGAATAAATGTCCCTATTCTAAAAACAATTAATGCACCAATAACAAATAAGATACGTGTTTTTAATTCAGAAAATTTGCCTGCGCTTGCCATCAAATTATTGCCATTAAATCGTTGCTATTATTATTCATTACCAGGTGATAACACTGTTGCTTCACACCACTCAGCGAACTTTATGCGCTAGCTGTTTATGCAGCACCCTCAATTTTACCACCTGCAGCTTCAATAGCCTTGCGTGCACCTGGGGTAACTTTAATACCTTTAAGTTGTACCGCTTTTGAAATTTCACCAGAAGCAATGACTTTTGCCTTTTGTGTTTGCGCCGGAACGATATTAGCTTTAATTAGTGCATCCAGATCAATAATATCTGCAGAAATTTTTGCCAGTTCATCGAGACGAACTTCTGCACTTAACTTAAAAGAGCGTGAGGCGAAACCAACTTTCGGTAAGCGACGTTGCAAAGGCATTTGGCCACCTTCAAAACCAACTTTAGTAAAGCCGCCTGAACGAGACTTTTGGCCTTTATGACCACGACCACAAGTTTTACCGGTTCCTGAACCAATGCCACGACCTACGCGTTTAGTGTTTTTCTTCGAACCTGGTGCGGGTTGCAGTGTATTTAACTGCATCTGTAAATTTTCTTTACTCTGAATAATCATGTTGTCACTGCTCGTGCTTTTAGTGTTCATGCGATTCCTCAACATTAACCATGTAATAAATCTTATTAATCATGCCACGGTTTTCAGGCGTATCCTGAACAGTAACACAGTGATGTGTACGTAATAAGCCTAGTCCACGAGCGCAAGCCTTATGTGACTTCAAGCGACCAATGGTGCTTTTGGTAAGTGTAACTTTTAGTTCTTTGTTAGCCATGAGCCTATATACCTGGACCTTTTAAACTTTCACTAATAATCGAGCTGCTTTAATTAAATACTTATAATCAAGCCAATTAACCTAAAATTTCTTCTATTTTTTTGCCACGTTTAGCAGCAACATATTCAGGTGATGACATAGAGGAAAGCCCATTAATTGTGGCGCGAACCACATTAACCGGGTTACGCGTGCCATTGATTTTGGCTAACACATTCTTTACGCCTACTGCCTCGAATACAGCTCGCATTGCGCCACCGGCAATAATACCGGTACCATCAGAGGCAGGCTGCATATAAACGTTTGCAGCGCCATGTATACCAGTAATAGGGTGCTGTAAAGTATCCCCTTTTAATGGCACCTGTTTCATGTTTTTGCGTGCTTTGTCCATCGCTTTTTGAATAGCCAGCGGTACTTCCTTCGCTTTACCGTAGCCAAAACCTATGGTGCCATTACCATCACCAACCACTGTCAGTGCAGTAAAACCAAATTGACGACCACCTTTAACTACTTTTGCTACACGATTAACAGCAACTAATTTTTCAATGAAGTCATCTTTATTTGCTGAATTATCTGCTTGTGCCATGCTTAAACCCTATGTTTAATCTTTAATGCTTATTTAGCTTCTATAAACTTATATAAAACCGTCATTGCTATATAAAAACAGCAACTAAAACTCTAATCCACCTTCGCGAGCGGCATCTGCCAATGCTTTTACACGACCATGATAGCGAAAGCCTGAGCGATCAAATGCCACCGTAGTAATGCCTGCAGACTTTGATTTTTCAGCAATTGCTTTACCGACTAAAGATGCTGCATCTGTATTACCAGTATATTTAGCATCCCCGGTAATATCTTTCTGCACTGTGGATGCAGTGGCAATAACTTTACTACCATCAGGCGTTATCACCTGCGCATAAATGTGACGAGGTGTACGATGTATAGTTAAACGATGCGCACCCAGTTCACTTATTTTTGCACGTGTTCTTTTTGCACGTCGCATTCTATTTACTTTTTTAGATATCATTGTACTTACCCTTGTAATTATTAATTACTAATTACTATTTCTTCTTGGCTTCTTTACGTATTACACGTTCATCAGAGTATCTTACGCCTTTACCTTTATATGGTTCCGGTGGACGATAGGCTCTAATTTCTGCACAAACCTGACCCACTTTTTGTTTGTCAGCGCCTTTTACATTTATTTCTGTCTGAGTCGGTGTTTCAATAGTAATACCATCTGGTATTGCGTATTTAACCGGATGTGAAAAACCTAAAGATAGATCCAGCACATTGCCCTGCATTTGCGCTCTATATCCAACACCAACTAACTGCAATTGTTTGGCATAACCTTGAGTAACGCCAATCACCATATTATTGACCAGCGAGCGCATTGTTCCCGCCATTGCCATGGCGCCTTTTGAATTGTTATTTGGTGCAAAAACAAGCACACCGTCTTCCTTTTTAACACTGACTGTGTCATGCAGTTCCAGTGACAGACTACCTTGTTTACCTTTTGCAGTAATAGACTGACCACTAATATTGATTTCAACACCAGATACCAGTTCGACAGGTTTTTTAGCAATACGAGACATTATTTTTCTCTATGTTTGTAAGCACGATGTTTGTAAGCATCGTGCAGCTCTGTTTGTTTCTAAAGTTAATCTTTACACCATCAAATACGTGTTTTTAAATAAACAGCTAGTAAAGTACCAGCTGTTTATGAAACGGTACAGATGATTTCACCACCACGGCCAGTATCACGTGCCTGACGGTCTGTCATCACACCGGCTGACGTAGAGACAATAGCAATACCTAAACCATTTAAAATCTTTGGCAGTTCATTTTTATTTTTGTAGATTCGCAGTCCAGGGCGGCTTACGCGTTTTAACTCATCAATAACCGGACGGCCTTCATAATATTTCAAGGCAATCGTTAGTGTTGGTTTAACTGCGCCGCTAATTATAGAGTCGCTCGAATAGCTCATTATATAACCTTCATCCTGCAATACCTTTGCAATTGAAAGCTTTAGCTTGGACGATGGCATGGTAACATCTATTTTTGATGCTGCTTGTGCATTACGTACGCGGGTTAGCATGTCTGCTATAGGATCTGTCATCATAATGAAATACCTCTACCTACTTCTCTTTACCAGCTGGCCTTAACAAGACCAGGAATGTCGCCACGCATTGCAGCTTCACGTAATTTATTTCTACATAGACCGAACTTACGGAATACACCATGAGGGCGTCCGGTTATGCGGCAGCGATTTCGTCCACGCGCACGACTGGAATCTCTTGGCAATGTTTGCAACTGACGCTGCGCTTCCATCTTTTCGTCAAAACTTGCATTTTGATCTATCAATACCGCTTTAAACGTTGCACGTTTCTCGGCATATTGTGTCACCAGGCGAGTACGTTTATGCTCACGAGCAATCATAGATTTTTTTGCCATGTTATTTACTATCCTGCTTGTCGCTGGTTTGTTTATTTAGACCCTTGAATGGAAAATTAAATTCTTTTAACAATGCCAGACCACTTTCGTTATCAGTTGCTGTTGTTGTTATACAAATATCCATTCCGCGGATTTTATCGATTTTTTCATATTCGATTTCAGGAAAAATTATTTGTTCTTTAACGCCCATGTTGTAGTTACCACGGCCATCAAATGATTTTGGATTCAAGCCTCGAAAATCTCGGATACGGGGCACTGAGATACTGATTAAGCGGTCCAGAAATTCGTACATCCTTTCGCTGCGCAATGTCACTTTACAGCCGATTGGATAACCATCACGTACTTTAAACGAGGCTACTGATTTACGTGCCAGGGTAGTCACTGGTTTCTGACCAGCAATTTTTTCCATATCCGACAAAGCATTTTCCAAAACTTTTTTGTCACCAATGGCTTCACCCAAACCCATGTTTATTGTTATTTTTGTAATACGAGGCACGTCCATTACGTTTTTATAAGCACCTGTAGCCATCAGATTCTTAACCACTGTATCACGATAAAATTCTTGTAATCTTGACATTATTTTTTACCTTGCATGTCTATGAAAGCATCTAGTGTAAAACTAAACGTCCACAACCTCACCATTAGATTTGAAGTAACGTACTTTACGACCATCTTCCAGTGTTTTAAAACCAACACGATCGCCTTTATTAGTCATGGAATTAAACAGCATTACATTAGATATATTTAACGGCATCGCCTTATCAATGATGCCACCTTCAACACCTCCCATCGGGTTACCTTTAGTGTGCTTTTTAGCCATATTTATGGCTTCAACTAGAACACTATCATCAGCTACATTTAAAACGGTACCTTGACGCCCTTTATCTTTTCCAGCAATAACGATGACCTGATCACCTTTTTTAATACGTTTCATACTCTTCTATCCAATTATTATCTGGTCATTAATATCTATGCTATGTTTATCTGTAGGTCATAGAACACAAAATGTTGCGTTGTCAAACCTGAATCAAAGCACTTCTGGCGCAAGAGAGACAATTTTCATGAATTTTTCATTACGTAATTCACGTGTTACCGGACCAAAAATACGTGTTCCGACTGGCTGTAGATTAGCATTTAAAATAACAGCCGCATTACTATCAAAGCGAATTGTTGAACCATCAGAGCGTCGCACTCCTTTTTTAGTGCGAACCACTACTGCATTATAAACTTCACCTTTTTTTACTTTACCGCGAGGTATCGCATCTTTAATACTAACTTTTATAACATCACCAACACGAGCATAGCGACGATGAGAACCACCTAAGACTTTGATGCACATCATACTGCGCGCACCACTGTTATCAGCAGAATGTAAAATTGTTTGCATTTGAATCATGGTTGTATTCCTATCGCTTTTACTATTAAAGCTTAATTTCTATAGCCGTCTATTTTGCCCAGACTATTTACTATGGGGCATTTAGGTATCAGCGTTACATCTCAGGAGCTTTTTCAACAACCTTGACAAGCTTCCATGATTTAGTCCTGGACATAGGACGACACTCTTCGATTAAAATAGTGTCGCCTTTATTACACTCGTTAGCTTCATCGTGAAGGCGAATTTTGGTTGAGCGCTTAATAAACTTTCCATAAATAGGATGCTTAATACGACGTTCAATCATGATGGTTGCAGACTTATCACCAGCGCTGCTTGTTACCACACCTTGCAGTGTTCGTTTAGTTGCATTACCTGCATCTATGATAGTGTCGGCGGTTGTATCAACGCTGGTCATTATGAATCACCTTTTTCTTTTATTGTCCGCTTTATTATTACGGTGTTTTTACCACTCATTTCTGTTAACTTTTCTACCAGGACGGTTTTTATACGAGCGATATCATGCCGAACAATGCTAAAACGATGAATTTTTGGTGTATTACCTGAACCCATCTGCATACGTAAATTAAACTGCTCACGACGTAAGTTTATCAGTTCACCGTTTAAGTCTTTTTCAGACATGTTTCTATATTCTTGAGCAGAAGCCATTACATCACCGCACGAATTACAAAAGTTGTTTTTATAGGCAGTTTATTAGCCGCCAAACGGAAAGCTTCACGCGCCATTTCTTCAGACACACCTTCCATTTCATATAACATGGTGCCTGGTTGTACTTTAGAACACCAATAGTCTACATTACCCTTACCTTTACCCATTCGAACCTCCAGTGGCTTGCTCGAAATAGGAACATCAGGAAAGATCCGAATCCAGATTTTACCGCTACGTTTTACTTTACGTGTCATTGCACGACGCGCTGCTTCGATTTGACGAGCAGATACACGTCCACGTTCTGTGGCTTTTAAGCCATATTCACCGAAACTGACTTTATTGCCAGACTGAGCAAGGCCACGATTTTTGCCTTTGAACATCTTGCGAAATTTTGTGCGCTTAGGTTGTAACACTTTATAATCCTCTAATAACGGCGTCTAATAACGGCATCTAATTATGACGTTGGCTGCGGTGTTATTTACTTACCAGTATTTACTTACCAATATTTACTTACTGCCCGCAGCTGCGCCAGTCGCTTTTTTTAGCGTTTTTTTGGGCACGTCTTTTGTCTCTTTTTCTTTATAAAGGTCAAAGACTTCGCCTTTATAGATCCAGACCTTAATACCTAAAATTCCGTAAGTTGTTAGCGCTTCGAAGGTACCGTAATCAATATCTGCACGTAAGGTATGCAAAGGCACACGACCTTCGTGATACATTTCACTTCGCGCAATCTCGGCACCATTTAAGCGCCCGCCAATTTTAATTTTAACACCCTGCGCACCCATTCGCATCGTGTTTTGAATGGCGCGTTTCATTGCACGTCTAAACATAACCCGGCGTTCTAATTGTTGCGCAATACTCTCGGCAACTAATTTGGCATCGAGTTCTGGCTTGCGTATTTCTTCAATGTTTACTTTGACACTGTTAACATGTAAACCAATTATCTTAGCAACTTCTTTACGCAACACCTCAATATCCGCACCTTTTTTACCAATTACCACACCTGGTCGCGCTGTGTGTATAGTTATATTTGCAGAACCTGTGGGCCGCTCAATCTGTATGCGACTTACGTTGGCATTCGCCAGTTTCTTATGCAAATACTCTCGTACCTGAATGTCTGCATTCAGAAGATTAGGAAAGTCCTTAGTTGATGCATACCATCTTGCATTCCAATCTGCTGAAATACCTAAACGCATACCTACTGGATGTACTTTTTGACCCATTATTCAGTTCTCTTATATTGGTCCGACTTCTATTATTGTGAATCGCTGTGCCTTGATCATTGTGCTTTGATCGTATTGGATCAGCGATCAGACACACAAACCGTTATGTGACTTGTACGTTTTAAAATTCTGTTTGCTCGACCTTTTGCACGCGGTTGAATGCGCTTCATTGTAGGCCCTTCATCGACAAATACTTTTGCAACATGAAGCTCATCAATGTCCGCACCCTCATTATGCTCTGCATTAGCAATTGCAGACTCCAGTATTTTTTTCATCAAATCAGATGATTTAGTTACACCAAAGGTTAACGCATCTAATGCTTTATCAACCGGTAACCCACGAATCTGATCCGCAATCAAACGACATTTCTGAGGAGAAATACGCGCGTATCTATGTTTTGCAATAACTTCCACAATAATACCTATGCTGTGTAACGATGCCAATTATTTGAGATCTTTGAACGATGTACAAAGATGTCATTTTACTTTCTTGTTTGCAGTGTGGCCTCTGTAAGTACGGGTTAAAGCAAATTCACCCAACTTATGACCAACCATATTTTCGTTAACTAAAACCGGTACATGCTGTCTGCCATTATGTACTGCAATTGTCAAACCAACCATTTCAGGAAAAACTGTTGAACGACGAGACCAGGTTTTAATTGGTTTTCGATCTTTAGTCTCAACCGCTTTGTTCACTTTAGCGATCAAGTGATGATCAATAAATGGACCTTTTTTTAATGAACGTGGCACTGTGTTTCCTCGACTATTTATACTTCAAATATTTGTATAATGATTAATCGTAATGACTAATTATTTATTCCGGCGACGCAAGATCATATTATCTGTACGCTTATTACTTCGTGTTCGGTAACCTTTAGTAGGCATACCCCATGGTGATACGGGATGACGACCACCTGATGTACGACCCTCACCACCACCATGCGGATGGTCAACCGGGTTCATAACGACACCACGAACAGTCGGTCGAACTCCGCGCCAGCGAGTCGCACCCGCCTTACCCAGCGAACGCAAAGAATGCTCTGAATTACCAACTTCACCAATCGTTGCACGACAATCAGTATGAATTTTACGCATTTCACCTGAACGCAAGCGCAAGGTTGCATATATTCCCTCACGTGCCAGTAGCTGCGCTGTTGTTCCGGCACTTCGGGCTATTTGCGCACCTTTACCTGGTTTCATTTCAACGCAGTGAATCTGTGAACCAACTGGTATGTTCGCAATTGGCAATGCGTTACCTGCACGTATTGGTGCATCTGCACCTGACTGGAGTGTATCACCCGCTTTAACGCCTTTTGGTGCAATAATGTATGTTTTTACACCATCTTTATATATTAATAATGCAATGTTTGCAGTGCGATTAGGGTCATACTCAATTCGCTCTACACGTGCCGGTATACCATCTTTATTTCGCTTAAAATCAATAATGCGGTAGCGCTGCTTGTGACCACCACCAATATGGCGAACACTAATACGACCGGCATTATTACGACCACCTGACCTGGATTGACTTTCAGTCAGGGAACGTATTGGCGCACCTTTATGTAATTCTTTATTAACAACCTTAACGACAAATCGACGCCCGGGTGATGTTGGTTTGGTTTTTACAATTGCCATGAGAGTATCCGATTTTTTGGTGCTTATTCTTTCTTTGCGCTTGTTTTTGCGCTTGTTTTTGTCTTGCCAGTCGCTTTTTACTAATGCTGCTTACTAATGCCGCTTACTAAGCGCTGTTTAGTTCGCACCAGAAAAATCAATATCATTATCTGCCATTAATGTAACGTAGGCCTTACGCATATCAGAGCGCTTACCCATGCGACCACCAAAGCGTTTGGTTTTACCTTTAATATTTAAGATACGTACTTTATCAACCTTTACTTTAAACATATTTTCAACAGCCTGCTTTACTTCTGACTTTGTTGCTGTTGGTAACACTTTAAAAACATGTTGATTATGTTCATCGGCTAACAAAGAGCCTTTTTCTGATATATGTGGCGACACTAAAATTTGATGCATGCGTTCCTGGTTCATTGTTTGCCCTCCACATCATGGCTCTCTCCAGCTTGACTATCCAGCCGTTCTACAACCAACTGTTCTTCAATCGCACGAATCGCACCAACGGTAACGACCACATGCTCAGAACGTAATAAATTGACTGGATTCATGCCAGCGACATCACACACCTCTACATATGGCAGATTACGTGCAGATAAATATAATTTCTCATCACCTGTTTCGGTAACGATTAAGGGACCACCTGTACCGCAACTAGTTACACCCAAATCTGCTAATTTAGCAACCATTTGACTGGTTTTAGGGGAATCAACCGCAATATCTTCTATCACAATCAGACGTTGCTGACGGTTTAACTCGGATAAAATAGAACGAACACCTGCTCTATACATTTTTTTATTTAACTTTTGCTTGTAATCACGTGGCTGTGCTGCAAAAGTTGTACCGCCACTGCGCCACAATGGGCTACGACTTGTACCCGCTCGCGCACGACCACTGCCTTTTTGATTCCATGGTTTTGCACCACCACCTCTTACTGCGGAACGATTTTTTTGTGCAACTGTACCTGCACGCCCGCCTGCCATGTAAGCAGTTACCAACTGATGAATCAGACTTTCTTTGTATTCAAGACCAAACACTGCATCAGACACAGCGATTGTTTCTTTAC
>CAZALW010000058.1:0-13691 GCA_964485705.1 uncultured Thiotrichaceae bacterium | reverse complement strand
ATTACCAGACCCAACTGGAACGCCCGAACTGGGTAACCTTGCTGGAAAAACGTCCAAAAATGGGCGATCCGGATGAGATTGAAGAGATACTGGAGCGCCATAAACCCCTGGTGCGCCGCCTGAAACAATTAATTGAAGCGGTACAACCGCAGGGTGTGATACGTCAGCGTAAAGTTGAAGATGGTGATGATATTGATATTAATGCAGCGATTGGCGCAATGATCGATATCCGCCGTGGTGTGCAACCCGATCCGCGTATTGGTATTCGCACTACCTTGCAGATTCGTGACCTTTCTGTGTTATTACTGATTGATCTATCCGAATCAACCAATGATCCATTGCCAGCGTCTAAGTCAGCTGCCACAGCAGGATCAGCAGCTGGCTTAGCTATTGCAGGACAGCTAACGCCGGACAACAATGGCGAAGGTGAAGAAAGCGATGAGCCCACCATACTCGATATGTCACGAGAAGCCGCCACCCTGATGGCAGAAGCAATGGACAAAGTGGGTGACCCCTTTGCCATCCACGGCTTCGATTCAAATGGTCGGCACGATGTCGAGTATTACCGCTTTAAAGATTTTGACGAAGATTACAATGAAGACGTAAAAGGGCATTTAGCCGGTATGACGGGACAGTTATCAACCCGCATGGGTGCAGCAATACGTCATGCTGGCAGCTTGTTAAACCAGCGTGCCAGCAGTAAAAAAATACTGTTTATACTGACAGACGGTGAACCTGCTGACAACGATGAAACTGATCCGCAATACCTGCGTTTTGACACCAAAAAAGCGGTTGAAGAACTTGCCCGTAATGGCATCAACACCTTTTGTTTAACGCTGGACCCCTACGCAGACCAATACGTTTCCCGCATCTTCGGTGCAAAAAACTACCTGGTGCTGGATCATGTATCACGTTTACCGGAAAAACTGCCTGAACTATATTTATCCCTGACCAAATAAATATCGGGATAAAAAAACAAAGTAACTGCTCAACGAGCAGCGAGTAGTCAAAATAGATGGTAACTGCTCAGATTGCCCCTGAAAATCGTCAGATCAAGGCGAAAAATGTGAGCTTACACGTGTAAGTGTCCATTTTTTAACGCAGGGCTGGCGGTTTTCAGGGGCTAGCTGAGTAGTTACAAAACAAATTGAATAACACAGAACACTGAGGACTTAAAGATGATAGACGATAACAGTCAATACCTGATAAGCAAGGAACCCTACTACCACAAAATTGGCAAAGAAATAGAACGCTATGAAGCTGCCTATTCTGTGCGTATGCCGGTGATGATAAAAGGCCCCACTGGCTGTGGTAAATCTCGCTTTATAGAATACATGGCGTGGAAATTACAAAGGCCGCTGATTACAGTTGCCTGTAACGAAGACATGACCGCATCCGATTTGGTCGGTCGCTTCCTGCTCGATGCCAGTGGCACCAAATGGCAGGATGGCCCTCTTACAACCGCTGCTCGTATTGGCGCGATCTGCTATCTTGATGAAGTGGTTGAAGCACGTCAGGATACCACCGTGGTGATTCACCCGCTAACCGACCATCGTCGTCAGTTGCCATTAGAGAAAAAAGGCGAACAGGTTGATGCACACCCCGATTTCCAGATTGTGATTTCCTACAATCCCGGTTATCAGTCAATGATGAAGGATCTTAAACAATCCACCAAACAACGTTTTGGCGCGATGTCATTTGACTACCCACCCAGCGAGTTTGAAGTCGAGATTGTCGCCCATGAAACCGGTGTTGATGCCGCTACCGCCGAAAAACTGGTACAGATTGCACAACGTTCGCGTAACCTCAAAGGTCACGGCCTGGACGAAGGCATGTCAACCCGTCTATTGATTTACGCAGGCCAGCTTATTGCCAAAGGCATTAGCCCTGCCGATGCCTGCCAAATGGCACTGGTCGAACCACTCACCGATGACATTGATATGCGCGATACGCTTGAGGCTGCGGTTAGTACCTTCTTTGCCTAAGAGCGATACAATATCTCTGAAAGTGGGACTTATCTCCCGTATTGGCGAGACTAAAGTCTTACTTCCAGTTAACACTGAACAGCTCTGTATCAAAGCTTGCTTCATTTCTACCCATCCAACCTCCCCGACCAGGGAGGTTTTTTGTTCAGTTTCCTCATTCCCACGCTCTACGTGGGAACGCATACCGTGCTAAACGTATACACTGTGATTACTGAGCGTCCCTTATACATTCCCACGCAGAGCGTGGGAGAAAACAACTTCCAAGCAAGGCCTGGGATTTGTAACTTCTGATATGCTTTCAAATAAAGCATAGATAATAATCTATTTTAACAATAGAAACTATCAGTTTCTATTTATATTAGATTTTCTTTATACTGCCGCCAATACGCTATAGACGCTACTATAGATGATTCAAAACCATTGAATTTAGCACGACCCCCTACGAGGCAAAAAATGAAAACCGAAACATCGTTACTGCAAACCTGGCTCCCCTTTCTGCGCTGGTTCCCTATGACACAGGAGACCATACGTGCTGATGCGATTGCCGGCATTACCGTGGCTCTATTACTGGTGCCACAAAGTATGGCTTACGCCCAGCTCGCCGGCCTGCCCGTGGTTTACGGACTTTATGCCTCCATCGTGCCAGTCATTATTGCCTCTATGTGGGGTTCGTGTAGCCAGTTGCACACTGCACCGGTAGCCATGCTGTCAATGATGTCGGCGGCAGCGCTGATTCCCTTTGCCATGATGGGAACGGATAAGTTCATTGAACTAGCTATCATGCTGGGGCTTATGGTTGGTGTGTTACGTCTGGTGCTGGGGCTGGCGCGTCTTGGCTTTCTGGTCAACTTTATCTCCAACCCGGTACTGGTTGGTTTTACCAATGCCGCTGCGCTCATTATCGGTCTGTCACAACTGAGCAAAATCATCGGTGTGCCTTTTCCACGTACCGATGCTTACATCGTTGACCTGTGGGGTGTGGTGCTACAGATCGGTGAAACACACTGGTTAACGCTTGCTTTCGCTGTAGGTGCTTATGCCATTATTCGTTTAAGTGATCGTTACATGAAACGGCTTCCAGGTGTCCTGATGGCGGTCGTGATCACCACTGCCGTCAGTGCCTTCATTGGCTTTGAACACAAAGAAAAAGTTGCTTTTGATGCAGTGCAGGCAAACACTCAGGCAGAACTTATCCGCAGCTATACGCAAACAAAGGCAACCATGAGTGAAATGACAAGCGCCATTGCGGACAACAACAAAACCATCCATCAGCTAAACCAGCAAGGCGGTCAATATCTGCAAATAGCTAACCTGGAAGGCGAAATACTGACCAAACAACTCAAGCTTCGCACTTTAAAACAGCAAAACAATCAACGACGGGTAGATTTGAACCGCGTAGAATTTGTTCGCGTGGTAGGAAATAACAATACTGCGAGCTACTATGAACGTGATCATCTACCCGAGGGCATGACATCTGATGGGTTTAACTGGCGCTTTGCCTCAGTGTCAAATGATCAGATCGTGTTCTCTGCTGGCGGTGCTGTGGTCGGCGATATTCCAAAAGGCCTGCCACAGATCTCTGTACCAGTGATTGATTTTGGCGTCATGTGGATGCTGCTGCCCGCTGCTTTCATCATGGCACTCATCGGTTTTCTGGAAGCAACATCCATTTCCAGGGCTATCGCCATTAAAACCAAACAGAAAACAGATGTTAACAAGGAACTGGTGGGGCAGGGTCTGGCGAATGTGGCTGGCAGCTTTTTCAGTTCTTTCACCGTTAGCGGATCATTCTCCCGCTCTGCAGTTGCTGCACAAACTGGCGCTCGCACTGGGTTATTTGCCATTATCAGTGCCCTGGCAGTGGTGGTGGTCTTATTATTCCTCACCCCTCTGCTCTATCACCTACCGCAGGCGGTACTGGCGGTAATCGTGATGATGGCGGTGTTTGGTCTGGTTCGTGTGCAACCACTGATTCACGCCTGGCGTGTGGATCGTGCCGGTGCCATGATTGGGGTGATCGCTTTTATCGCAACCCTGGCGATGGCACCAGCGATTGCCAACGGCATCATGGTGGGTATCGTGCTGACCATGGTGGCCTTCGTTTTACGCGTAATGAAACCACGTTCAGAGGTACTGGGACTTGGCTCGGATGGCATCCTGACAGGTATAAAAGCAAATAGTTTGCCACCCGTCAGTGAGAAATTCGTTCCCATACGCTTCGATGGCGCAATCATGTTTGCCAATGTCGCCTACTTTGAACGCGCCATTTCAGAAGCGCATAATACCTTTCCCAAAGCAGACACTATCCTCATTGTCGGTGGCGGCATAAACTGGATCGATGCCAGTGGTGAAGAAAAAATCCGGGAGATGACTAACTGCCTGAAAAATGCTGGGATTACGCTGGCGTTCAGCAGCCTTAAACAACAGGTTAGAAGCTCTTTTGAACGTAGTGGACTCACCTCCCTCATCGGCAAGGACAATATTTTTCGCTCCAAAGGTGAAGCTCTGGTGGTACTGACCAAACTCTACGAAAATTCCAACAGCAGGGACTAGGCGTAGAATTACCATACTGCTAGACTAAAGGGCATCTCTAAAGCCAAACACAGGGGCTATCATAATTCATGGAATCATATCTTGTACCTGGAATGAATTGATATCCCCTTAAACGCCCCTGATCTTCAAACGGATGAATTATGTCACTAGACCCTGTTGTCCTGTTTTTTATACTTGGTTTAGCTGCCGGTCTGATGCGTGCAGAAATGCGTCTGCCGCCAGCGATTTATGAGTTCCTCAGTGTTATATTGCTGCTTGCTATTGGTCTCAAAGGCGGCATAGAACTGTCCAAACAGTCATTCGGTGATTTGTTACCCGACATAACAGCCGTGGTGGCAATGGGTTTTGTGTTGCCACTATTGGCTTTTCCATTACTACGTTACATCGGTCGATTAGAAAAAGCGGATGCCGCATCGGTAGCGGCACATTATGGTTCGGTCAGTGTTGGCACCTACGCCGTGGCGGTCACTTACCTGGTCGCGCAACAAATACCCTTTGAAGCCTATATGCCGCTATTCCTGGTTTTACTGGAAGTGCCAGCCATCTTGGTCGGTATTGTGCTGGTGCGTGGCATTTCAAAAAATACCAAATGGGGAAGACTGTCACATGAAGTGTTTTTGGGAAAAAGCATTGTGTTGCTGTTGGGCGGTCTGCTGATCGGCTGGATAGCAGGCGAAGAAGGCATTCAACCTATAGCCGGCCTATTTTTTGATCCGTTTAAGGGTGTACTGGCATTATTTCTACTGGAAATGGGGCTGATAGCGGCAAGTCAGGTAGGAAGTTTACGCCGCTATGGTATTTTCCTGCTGAGTTTCGGCATTATTTTCCCGATTTTCTCCGCATGCATTGGCGGCGTACTTGGCTTTATGCTGGAGCTTTCCATTGGTGGCACGGTGTTATTAGCAACGCTAGCTGCAAGTGCATCTTATATCGCGGTACCCGCAGCAATGCGTATCGCCCTGCCGGAGGCCAACCCCACCTTATCACTCACCGCCTCGCTCGGCGTGACTTTCCCGTTCAACATTATTTTTGGTATTCCGCTGTATCATAAAATGACTGAATACCTTTACACCATAGGAGCCTAACACAGTGATTACTCACGATATGAAACTGATTACCATCATTACCGAATCGGTATTGGAGCACAGCCTGGTGGAAGATATTGAACGCCTGGGCGCACGTGGTTACACTATTAGCAATGCCCGTGGCAAAGGCCAACGGGGAGTGCGTGGTGCTGGCTGGTCTTCTGATAGTAACATCCGGGTAGAAGTCCTGGGCGAGCCACAGCTGGTTGAGGCTATTGCTGAGCATCTCAACAAAACCTATTATAAAGATTACGCTATTGTGTTATTTCTGAGTGATGTAAAGGTAATAAGAGCCGAAAAATTTGCCTGAGCCAGACGCACTTCACTGGATTAGTAATTAATGTCAAAAACCACTGAGCATAGAGCGCAGGTCTCCTCCTCTATACCTCAAACACTACGCAAGCTACTGCTATCAGCCTGCGGGCTACTGGCACTCGCGCTCGGACTACTTGGCGTGGTACTCCCCCTGTTACCCACCACCCCTTTCCTGCTATTGGCCGCATTTTGTTTTTACCACGGCTCGTCGCGATTACACCACTGGTTACATTCTCGTCCCTGGGTGGGCAAACATTTACGCCTGTGGCATGAACAACGTGCGGTATCAAGACCGGTGAAGTGGACAGCTCTTATTTATTTGTGGACAACCATTGGCCTCACCATTAGTTTTTATCTGACTGACAACTTCTACCGCCTGCTGTTACTTATGATAGCAATCGCTGTGACAGTACATCTACTGCGTCTGAAAACGCTACCAGTGAAGGGCCAATGAACAATTAAGGCAGCAGGATAAATAGTCTTTGCTTTAACCTTAAAAAAATATAAAGTGACAGCTGTGTAGGGTGGATAAGTGAAACGCATCCACCTTTGGTTGATATTCTGGTGGATGCGCTATGCTTATCCACCCTACACGACTACAGCATTAATCATATTTTAGATAAACAAAATATGAAGTAATAACATTCCACAAGTTTCGCCACACCTAACAAATTTATGGTATCACTACGAACCAAAGGATAGAAAAACTACAATTTTTAGAGAATAAATAATGCACCTTAAAGCACTAATATTTGATGTTGATGGCACGTTAGCCGAAACCGAAGAAATCCATCGCAAAGCATTCAACCGTGCATTTAACGATGCCGAACTTGACTGGCACTGGAACCGCGAATGCTACCGCGAACTACTAGCTGTTTCAGGTGGTAAAGAACGCATCCTTCACCACATTAAGGCAAGTAAGCTGAAACAGGCAAAACAAAATAACCTGACACAATGGATCGCCGACCTGCACCTTGCCAAGACCAACCATTACGCCAGGATAATGGCCACCGGTGAAGTCGAACTGCGCCCCGGTGTAGAACGGTTAATTCATCAAGCTCATGCAGAAGGTTTACGACTCGCTATCGCTACCACGACCACTATGAGCAACATCACTGCGCTATTCAATGCCACTCTGGGGTCTGAGATACAAGGCTGGTTCGAGGTGATTGGTGCCGCCGAACAGGCAGCGATTAAGAAACCTGACCCCTCGGTTTATCTATGGGTTCTGCAGCAACTCAAACTACCCGCTGCAGCCTGTCTGGCAATAGAAGATACACACAACGGGCTCAACGCCGCAAAAAACGCTGACATTCAGGTTCTTGTCACACAAAGCTACTACAGTGAAGGTGAAGATTTCAGTGGCGCACTGGCAGTGTTGAGCGATCTCGGTGAGCCAACTTGCCCTTATCAGGTATTGGCGGGTGTTGATGTTGATCCGGGATGGGTGACATCTAAACAACTTCAGAGCTGGTTTGCCACTAGCAGAAATTAATTACGAATTACTAATTACTAATTACGAATTACGATTAACAGCGATTACGATTACTGAAGTGGCAAAAACATATAGTTGTAGTTGCCACTGCAATCAACAAATATAACCTAAATCCTGCAAGTGATTGTGCATATAGAGTGTAAGGCATTGATTTGTAGAGCAATTTTAATTCGAGTGGAACACTTATTGACATTCTCAAATAATTAAAATTTTCTATACGAATCAAGAGCTTGCGCTATATGCGTGCAAGCACTTGCAGGATTTAGGTATAAAGCAATAAATATGCCTGCCGGTAATTCGTAATTCGTAATTAGTTAAGCAGCATACCGCGCTGTAGCACCCTATAAACCTCAGGCAGGAACTCCTCCAGAGGTCTGGGTGGCGCACCCAATAGCGACTGAAACCAGTATTCCTTGAGCATACCCAACAAGCACACCGCCATGCTAACGCAATCACCTTCGACCACTATGCCTAATTGCTGCCCTTCTTCCAGAGCAGACACCAGCCGCTGCATGGTTCGGCGATAGAAATTGCCCAGTTGCTCATTGGCCTCAGAATCCAAACCTATCGCTTCACTGAATAGAATCCGGGGCAGATCCTGATCCTGGTTTAATGTCTCACACAATGAATACATATTGCTGGCAATCTGGGCACTCACATCATCTCCCACCCCGATACGGATTGGTTGCACCGAATCCCAAACCTGAGTAAACAGCACGTCGAGTACCTCGCCAAACAGGGCGCGTTTGGAATCAAAATAATTGTAAAACGTGCCTCGAGAAACCCCTGCCAGCCGGATCACATCTTCTACAGAGGTAGCGTGGTAGCCTTTTTGTGCAAACAGCTTTTGCGCACAAACCAGTAACTCGGCATGACGTTGTTCGCGTGTAATAGATTTGGCTGACGATTTGTCCTGCCCCATGAGTGATTTCCAGATTACATTACAAATCAAATAACTTTAGCACAGGTCGATATTATCTTGTACATCACAGAACTTTTTAATAGACTGACATGTCAGTCTATATAATGAAAACAAACCATCAAATGCAAAAAACACCCGATAATCAAATCCTCATCGGCGTCGATGTTGGTTCAACCACTGTCAAAGCAGTGGTAGTGGATCCAGTCGATCAACGCATTCTATGGAAGGACTACCAACGCCACGAAACCCAACAACCGGAAAAAACTCTCGAATTTCTGCGCACCATAGAAAAAAAATTCCCACACTACCTCCCTGAAGACATCACCGTGTATATGACCGGTTCTGGTTCTGGCACACTTTGCGAACCGGTTGGCGCACGTTTCATTCAGGAAGTGAATGCGGTCACCGTCGCTGTTGAAGCCCTGCACCCTGATGTTGGCTCAGTCATCGAACTGGGCGGCCAGGATGCCAAAATCATCATCTTCCAGACCAATGAGGCAACGGGTGAAAGGCAGGCTATCACCTCGATGAATGACAAATGCGCTTCTGGCACAGGTGCCACCATTGATAAATGCATGATTAAAGTTGGCCTGCCAGCAGCAGCCATGGCAACCATTGCTTTTGATGACACTCGCCTGCATCACGTCGCTGCCAAATGCGGTGTGTTCGCGGAAACCGACATTGTCAATCTGGTGAAAACCGGGGTTGATGCCAGGGAGATTATGAATTCACTGGCTGATGCCATCGTGCATCAGAATCTGTCAGTACTGGCGCGTGGTAACACACTGCGGGCTAAAGTTTTATTACTGGGCGGGCCGAATACCTATCTGCCCTTTCTGCAGGACTGCTGGCGCAAACGTATTCCTGAAACCTGGCAGGCGCGTGATTATGATTACGACCATAGCCTGCCTTTGGACGAGCTTATTCTAGTGCCCGATAACGCAGAATATTTTGCTGCTTATGGCGCAGTACTGTTCGGGCTACTAGACCAGTCTGGTGCTGACAAGCCTAGAACTTCTAGCGAAATGTATCGTGGACTTGAACCTCTACAAACCTACTGCACCAGTGGACGCTCAGCTCGGCTCAATGACAATGCCGGCCCGGCTTTGCTTAAACACCCTGATGAGCTGAAAGAATTTTCTACAGAATTTCACATTCCCCCATTCCAGCCACCACATTTTCTACGCGGACAGCTAGTACGGGGCGTAATCGGCCTGGATGGTGGCTCCACCTCCAGTAAAGCTGTTCTGGTAGGCGAAAATGGCGAGGTGCTGTGCAAAGCTTATCGTCTGAGCAAGGGCAATCCGATACAGGATAGCAAAGAGTTGTTGGCTCAACTAAAACAGCAGGTAGAAAGTCAGGGCGCAAAGCTGGATGTCATCGGCTTTGGTGCCACTGGCTATGCTGCGCCGGTGCTGGAAGAATCATTACGTGCGGATGTCAACATTGTTGAAACCATTGCCCATATGATGTCGGCTCGTAGCTTCTTCCCGCAAGTTGATGTTATTTGTGACATTGGCGGTCAGGACATCAAAGTGCTGTTTCTGGAAAACCAGGAAATCAGGGATTTTAAACTGTCCAACCAGTGTTCGGCTGGCAATGGCATGTTGTTACAGGCAATGGCTGACCAGTTTGCGGTGTCTGTCGAAGACTATGCCGATGTTGCTTTTGCGGCAAAACTTTCACCTGATTTCAGCTATGGCTGCGCCGTGTTTCTCGACTCGGATCGGGTTAATTTCCAGAAAGAAGGTTATAACAAAGAAGAGCTGCTGGCAGGTCTTGCCCGGGTACTGCCGAAAAATATATGGCAGTATGTGGTCGGCATACCCCGGCTTGCCGATCCAGGCAGTTGCTTCGTGTTACAGGGTGGCACACAGAAAAACCAGGCGGCACTTAAGGCTCAGGTCGACTACATCCGCGAACGCGTAGCCGGTGCTAAAGTTTATGTGCACCCGCATTGTGGTGAAGCGGGTGCAATTGGCGCTGCTATGGAAACCCTGCGAGTGGTAAAAAAACGTGGCCATTCCAGTTTTATCGGGCTGGATGCTGCCATCAATCTGCAGTACCAGACGCTTTGTGATGAAACCACCACCTGCCATTTTTGCACCAATGACTGCAGCCGTACCTTTATTGATACCCGCTTGCCAGACGGCGGAACCACCCGCTACATCGCGGGTTTTTCCTGCGAACAGGGCACAGTTGAAAGCAAGCCGGCACTAAAGGCTCTGGTCGCCCACCGCAGGGCACTGTGTCGCCAATACCCCAACATGGTGGAGTTAGAAGCCTCACTTGCCTTCAAACAGCTACAACCTGCCGAAGCATTACCAGAGTCAGGCACACCGCATTTTACCGAAAAATCCAACAAGGGCTGGCTCGCCAAACTGAACTTTGCTAAAAACAATAGTTTTGTGCGCAGTAAAAAAGCAGCCATCGAACATCGCAGCAAAATCAGAATCGGGCTGCCTCGTGTACTCAATAATTACAGCGTGGCACCTTTATGGCGAGCTTATTTTGAAACCCTGGGCATACCCCGACGGCAGGTAATCTGGAGTGACGAAAGCTCCGAAGAAATGTTTGCCGAAGGTGGCAAATACGGATCCGTCGACCCCTGCTATCCCAGCAAGGTCGCACAGGCGCATATTCATAATTTACTGTTTGATAAACACCAGAAAAAACGCATCGGCCCGCTGGATTACATTTTCTTTCCCTGCGTCACCCACCTGCCTAATTTCATCAGCCATACCGTCGATGACACCACCTGCCCCATGGTCAGCGGTACGCCCAAGGTACTACGCGCAGCCTTTACCAAAGAAGTAGACTTTTTCAGCCGTGCCGGTGTCGAATACCTTGACCCGGGGATAACACTCAATGAACCGAATTTGTTTAACCAGCAACTCTGGCAAACCTGGGGAGAACGTTTACAAATCAGCCGTGATGAACACGACTTTGCAATCAAACAAGGCTGGCAGGCACTGGCAAGTTTTGAGCAAACACTGCAAGATCGTGGTCGCGCCATTTTAGATGAAATGGAACAGACCGGACGTATCGCCATCCTCATGCTGGGCAGACCCTATCACGCCGACCCGGGTTTGCATCACGACATTCCTGAGGAGTTGCAGGCACTGGGCTACCCTATTTTGTCAATACGTTCGCTACCCAGAGACCCGCAATGGCTGCAGCGTTTTTTCCAGGCCGATTTAAAAGCCGGTAGAATCTCCGACGTTTTTGACATTCGCGATGTCTGGCCGGAAAATTACTCCACCAACTCAGCACAAAAGGTATGGGCGGCCAAACTCGCTGCCCGCCATCCCAACCTGGCGGTACTGGACATTTCCAGTTTTAAATGCGGTCACGATGCCCCGACCTATGGCATCATTGATGCTATTCTCAAAGCAGCGAACACCCCACGCCTCAACATGCATGATCTGGACGCCAACAAACCCGGTGGATCAATTGCCATTCGCACTCGCACTTTTGCCTATTCACTGGAGCGTCGTAGTGAATACCTGATGAGTAAGCACCAGAGTACTGACAAACAAAATGACGAGCTCTATGCCCACACTCACAAAATTCTAGCAAAACAACGGCTATCCACTAAACCGCCCACAGAACAGATTGTACCGGTGAGCGCAATCAAACAGTCCCTGACGGAGAACATATTATGAGCCAGCAGCCCCCCGCACCGTTTGCTAATGTCAACATACAAGCTGTTTCACCGGTTACATCCACAGCATCAACAAGTACATATTTACCGGCAGAGAATGGGTTAGACAATGAGCCCAGTCACTGGCACGAATCACCACAAGCTGCGTTCACCGCCGAACAACGAATCCACACCACCATCTGGAATTCCGGGTTAACCCTGAATCACGATATGCTTATTGCCGCCGCACTTCGTGGCATAGGCTATCAGATCAAACACCTGCCAGTGGCTGACAACGAAGCTTTTCGCCTTGGCAAAGAATTCGGCAATCGCGGGCAATGCAACCCAACCTATTACACCGTTGGTAACCTGATTAAACACCTGCAATCACTGGAAGCCGATGGTCTGTCCCGTGAGCACATTATTAAACATCACCTGTTTGTCACTGGTGGTGGCTGTGGTCCCTGCCGTTTCGGCATGTATGTCACCGAGTATCGAAAAGCCCTACGCGACGCAGGTTTCGACGGTTTTCGTGTGCTGCTGTTTGAACAGCAACCAGAAGAAACCACGGCTAATAGCAAAAATGGTCTCGATTTTAATGGCTCTTTTTATCTGAACGTAACCAAGGCCATACTGGCTGGCGATGTGCTCAACCTTATGGGCTATCGCCTGCGACCTTATGAAATTGAAGCTGGCAGCACCGATGGTGCCATTAAGCAGTGCCAGGGAATCCTGATAGAGACCTTCGAGCGGCATGGTTCGATATTACGCGCCCTCTGGCGTTGTCGAAAAGTGCTTGCTGAAGTTAAAGTAAACTGGTTGCAGGCCAAACCTAAAGTCAGCGTCATTGGTGAATTCTGGGCAATGACCACCGAGGGTGAAGGCAATTATGAATTACAGCGTTTTCTCGAACAGGAAGGCGCCGAAGTTAGCATTCAACCCATTGCCAACTGGATTTTTTATCTGCTGTGGGACAAAACCAGTGGCATCCAGCTACGCCGAAAATTACGTAACCAGGACAGTGGCCTGAACGGTCTCGCCGGCAAATCCATCAACAAACAATTGCTGTTATATAAAATAGGAAGCAGCGTTTTCAAAACCTGGTTTCGTACTTACGCCTCACTGATTGGTCTCAAACATTACCACCTGCCCGACATGAACCACCTGGCAAAAATAGCCCACCAACACTACGACACAGTAATCAAGGGCGGCGAAGGTCATATGGAGGTAGGTAAACTGATCGACGCGGTAGAAGATCGACGCGCGCACATGGTACTGTCGGTAAAACCCTTTGGCTGCATGCCCAGCTCAGGCGTATCCGATGGTGTACAAAGTCTGATCAGTGCGCGTTATCCAGAAGCCATTTTTTGCCCCATTGAAACCAGTGGCACTGGCAAGGTCAATGTGCAAAGTCGGGTACAGATGATGTTATTCAAAGCCCACCAACGCGCACGTGAAGAGTTTGAACAGACTCTTGAAAAATCTGGTTTGAATGAGCATGAAGTGGCTTCCAGAGTAAAAAACCACTCGGCATCAGGCTATCCACGTCACCGCGTGGCAAGTACTGGGGCTAATTTATTATCAACAATAAAATAGCTGTTTTCGACACATAGCAGACGTTGGAAAAGCTGAAAAGAATTAGTCCGCGAAGAACGCAAAAGACGCGAATCATCGTTCCTGCGCTCCATGCGCC
>CAZALW010000057.1:0-13745 GCA_964485705.1 uncultured Thiotrichaceae bacterium | reverse complement strand
GGACGTTGGAAAAGCTGAAAAACATTGAGTCCGCGAAGAACGCAAAAGACGCGAAGCATCGTTCTTGCGCTCCATGCGCCCACGATATTAGTGCGTCCATGCACGTCAAAGCGCAAATAAAATATTTTAAATTTTTGATTCTGTTTTTGTAGGGTGGGCAGGTTTTTTTGCCCACGCGTTGATCGAGTATGCATCTCCACGTGGGCAAAAAAACGTGCCCACCCTACACTGCTGAAAGCAAATAGCTTTCTTCTAGCCAATTACCCTATTATTGTTTTTGCTTTTTTCGCGTCTTTTGCGTTCTTCGCGGACTAACGCCTTTAATCTTTAATGTCCGCTTATGACCGAATGCAGTCATTAGCTCTATGAGTAAAATCTGATACGCTTTGTCAGGTTAAGTCCTTGCAGCTACATATCAGCCATCTGTTTCCAGTATCAAATTCACTTCCTGCATGCTTTTTTGCTGTTGTGTATAAGCACGTATTTCCAGTACGCCTTTAGTGTTAAGTGAAATAATGAGGTAATAAACGTCTTTATAGCTGCTTTCATCAATATCCAGCTGAGAAGGTGTTGCCTGTGTGTGCGGGTGAGAATGCACAATAGCGTACAGCTGTTGCTGTTTGTCGCGCATTTTTTTTATGGCATTTATCTGTTGCGAGCCATCCATTAAAAATCGACAGTCGGGTTTGTTTGCAACATTGTCAACCGGGTAATAATTTTTCTGGTTTGAGGCACTGTTACCAATTAAGCCGCAGACTTCAATCTCCGGATTTTGTTGTGCATGCGCCAGAATTTTATTTACCAGAGGGCGGGGGAGGGTTAGTGTGTTTTTGGTTGATGACATGGTTTGAAAGATGGTTGTAAGTTGTAGGTTATAAGTTGCAAGTTTAAACAGTGGGTTTAAAATTTTTTCTAACATAAAACTTAAAAACCACAAACCGGGCAATTCGGGTCTTTGTTCAGTTTCATGGTTCGCCACTGCAAAGCAAGCGCATCAAATATTAACAGACGATTTTGCAGGCTTTCACCAATACCACAAATCAGTTTTATTGCCTCCAGTGCCTGCATGCTACCCAGTATGCCAACCACGGGTGCGAGGATGCCGTTGTCGCTGCAATTTGTGTTTTCCTCGCCGCCTTCTGCATACAGGCAGGCATAACAGGCGCTGTTTTGCTGCCGGTTATCAAATACCGTTATTTGTCCTTCGTATTGAATGGCGGCAGCTGAGACTAGGGCGACCTGTTGTGCCACGCAGGCGCGATTGATGAGAAAACGGGTTTTAAAGTTATCAGTGGCATCAATCACACAGTTTGTTTTTTTAAACAGTGTTTCAAGTTCTTCCAGGGTTAATTGTTTGTTAATACAATGAATACGAGTTTCCGGATTGATTTTAAGCAATGTGTTTTTAGCCGAGCTGGTTTTACTGACACCAATGCTATCGGTGTTGTGTACAATCTGGCGTTGTAAATTACTGTTATCAACGCGATCAAAATCAACCAGTGTTAATCTGCCAACACCCGCTGCAGCAAGGTACATTGCTGCCGGACTACCCAAACCACCAATACCTATAATAACCACATGTGCATTTTGTAACTGCTGTTGCCCTTCAATACCAAAATGTGGCAGCATGATTTGACGGCTATAGTGTAATAATTGTTCGTCGTTAAAATCGATTTCGTTGTTTGGCATGATTGGTTAGTTATAAGTCGTAAGTCAAAAGACTAAAGACTTATAATTTAAACTCCCCTGCTGTCATTCGGTTATGTCCGGACAAATCCTGTTTCTGTTCAATTTGGGTAAACCCATTTTTAACAAAACACTTGGCAACTTGTTGTTTTTGATTGTAACCGTGTTCAACAATCAAACAGCCGTTTTCAGTTAAATGGTTTCTCGCATGTGAGCATAAATGTTCAATATCATTCATGCCATTTATACCAGAAGTTAGTGCACTTTTGGGTTCAAAACGGACATCACCTGCTAGCAGGTGTGGATCGTTGTTTGCAATGTAGGGTGGGTTGCTGACAATAATATCAAAATCGTGTGGTTTTATATTGGTGAACCAGTCACTTTGTACGAATAAGATGTTATTTGTCTGGTGAGTTTTGCTGTTGTGTATAGCTAGTCTCAATGCATCTGCCGAAAAATCACTGGCAAATATTTTCCAGTCTGGTTTTTCGGTGGCGATAGTAATGGCGATAGC
The DNA here is from genome assembly GCA_964485705.1 of uncultured Thiotrichaceae bacterium. Taxonomy (GTDB): domain Bacteria; phylum Pseudomonadota; class Gammaproteobacteria; order SZUA-229; family SZUA-229. The sequence continues at coordinate 11,545 of CAZALW010000057.1, read as the reverse complement.
GCCAGTGCCTGTGCCCATGTCGAGTAATTTCAGGCTTTTTTTGTTACCGAATTTTTTCAGGATAAATTCAACCAGAGTTTCGGTTTCCGGTCTGGGAATTAAGGTGCTTTTATTAACCGAAAAATTTAACGACCAGAACTCACGTGAACCGGTTAAGTGTGCAACCGGGTGACCCTGTTGACGCTGTTTGATGAGGTGTTGATAGCTGGTACTTTGTTCTTCACTGAGTTCTTTTTCGGGCCAGGCTAACAGGTGCGCACTGTTGCATTGCAGTATGTGGCTTAATAGGATCTGGGCATCAAGTTGCGCTGATGGGCTGGACTCAGCAAGGTTTAGGCTGGCTTGTTGTAGTGCTTGCTGGATGGTCATGATGTTAATTACTAATTACTAAGTATTCTTTGGTGTTGTATGTGCATTTGTTTTTTTATTATTCACTTGTTATTTTTCGTTTTTTCGTTTTTTCGTTAAGTGCTTGTATGTGAGCATGTTGGCAATATACGTCCAGCATCAATGAAATTAGTAATTAGTAATTCGTAATTAATCAGAAGCCAAACTTGCCAGTTGCTCCGCCTGATATTCGTTAATCAGCGGCTCCACCACCTGATTTAAGTTACCCTGAATAATTTCATCTAATTTATATAAGGTGAGATTGATGCGGTGATCGGTAACACGACCTTGTGGGTAGTTATAGGTACGGATACGTTCTGAGCGATCACCACTGCCGACCAGACTCTTTCTGGTTTGTGCCTGCTCTGCCTGTTGTTTTTCGATTTTTGCATTCATGATGCGCGACTGTAACAGCGACATGGCGCGAGCTTTGTTTTTATGTTGAGAGCGTTCGTCCTGACATTCCACCACCGTGCCGGTTGGAATATGGGTGAGGCGTACCGCAGAATCGGTTTTATTGACGTGTTGACCACCAGCACCCGAGGCACGGTAGGTATCAATGCGTAAATCAGCAGAATTGATTTCTATCTGCTCAATTTCTGCAACTTCAGGCAAAACCGCAACGGTTGCTGCCGAGGTATGTACCCGACCCTGTGATTCGGTTTCGGGAACACGTTGTACACGGTGTGCGCCTGATTCAAACTTTAACTGTGAATAAGCACCAGTGCCAATAATACGGGCAATGATTTCCCGATAGCCGCCATGCTCGCCCAGGTTTTGATTAATGATTTCGATCTGCCAGCGTTTTAATTCGGCAAAGCGCGAATACATGCGGAACAGGTCGCCGGCAAAGATAGCGGCTTCGTCACCACCAGTACCGGCACGGATTTCAAGGAAAATATTGCTGTCATCATTGGGGTCTTTGGGCAGCAATAGTTTTTGCAGTTCAATTTCCAGTGCGGCCATTTTTTCACCGGCTTGTTTTTTTTCTTCAGCTGCCATTTCACGAACATCGGCATCGTCATCTTTCAGCATGTCTTCAGCGGCAGCTAAATCATTGCTTGATGAATTGTAGCTCTGGAAGCAGTTAACCACCGGTTCCAGTTGTGCGTATTCCTGTGATAACTCACGAAACTGATTTTGATCGCCGATAACACCGGGATCGGCAAGCAGCCCGGCAATTTCTTCGTGTCGGTCTAGCAGGGTATGCAATTTATTGATTATCGATTCTTTCATTAGTCGGTTTTTTTGGTAACTACTCGGTGAGTTCTAATTTATTGTGGTTTGTTAAAAATGTTTCACCACGAAGCACACGAAGACCACGAAGTTTTAAAGTATATTTGGCAAAATCATATAGCTATGCCGTGCGTAATCGTGTTGATCATTAGCTATGATTTTTCTTCGTGATCTTTGTGTGCTTCGTGGTGAATTTGTTCATTTTTTTGTAACTTTTTGTGAAACTATGATTTTTTCTGCTTATCGTCAGCATTGGCATCAGTGTCGGCATGTAAAAAAAGATTTTGCGCAATATCTAAAATATGTTCGCGATTATCCTGGCTTGCCTGACGTAATTGTGTGCTGGGCTGATGCAAAAATTTATTGGTTAAGGTGTTAGCAAGAAATTCGAGTACCTGCTCGGCATCCTGACCGGCAGCCAGCTGTTTTTTTGCCTTGTTTAAAACCTCATTGCTGAGCTTTTGCGTATGTTGTCTGATTTGAGCGATGACATCGACCGCGCCCAGTGAGCGTTGCCAGTTTAAAAAATGACTGACCTGAACATCAATGATTTCACGCGCCTGTTCGGCGGCCTGTAAACGGCTTTCCATGTTCTCGTTGATCACCGACTGTAGATCATCGACGCTGTACAAATAGATGTCGTCCAGTTCGTTAACTTCTGGCTCTATATCCCTCGGTACAGCAAGGTCAACCATGAAAATAGGTTCATGCCTGCGTTTTTTTAAGGCACGTTCAACCGTGCCTTTGCCGATGATGGGTAACGGGCTGGCGGTTGAAGAAATGACGATATCGCTGCGGTGTAAATGGGTGGCAATGTGCTGCAGACTAATGGCTTCGCCACCAAATTCTTCGGCCAGTTTTTGTGCGCGCTCGACACTGCGGTTGGCAATAATAATATTACTTACTCCCTGTGAGTGTAAATGCCGTGTGGTCAGTTCAATGGTTTCACCTGCACCCACCAGTAAAACCGTGGTCTGTTTAAGGTCGCCAAAAATTTGTTTGGCAAGGCTGACAGCAGCAAAGGCCACAGATACCGGGCTGGAGCCAATGTCAGTATCCGTGCGAACCTGTTTGGAAACGGCAAACGCACGCTGATAAAGTCTGCCAAGTAGCGGGCCCATGGTGCCATGCTCATTGGCTCGTGCATAAGCCTCTTTCATTTGTCCGGCGATTTGCGGTTCACCCAGCACCATCGAGTCTAAACCACAGGCGACTTCCATGGCGTGACGAATGGTTTCTTCATGGGCGTACAGGTAAAGGTGCTGTTTAATGAGTTTTTCGTCAAGCGCATGAAACTGACTGAACCATTGAATAATTGCCTGGTCGTTATTGGCAGTGGTAACGCAATAAATTTCAGTGCGATTACAGGTTGAAAGAATCGCAGCTTCTTCCACATGTTTAAGATTCTTCAGGCTGGTTAATGCTTCAGGTAAAGATTGCGGTGTAAACGCAAGCCGTTCGCGCATATCAAGCGGTGCGGTTTTGTGATTGACGCCAAGTGTAATCAAAGACATAGATGATTGCGCGATAGTTGTAGTAGATAGTGTTCTTATGTAAAAACGGGCACTATGCGTGATAGTTGTCTGTAACTCAAGCTGAATCGGGTAAATCCCCGGAAATATTTAATTAAATTATAAAAAAATCTCAGAAAATGCGTTATATTCTGCATTTGAATAGATTATTTGATGTGTCGAGATGCCAAAGATTAAACTTAACATACTAACCAGACCCCGGAATTGTTCAATAGCCATTTTACCCGTGCTGTTTCTGCCCCTAATATTATCTGCCTGCAATACTCGGCCTTTGCTTGAAGGTGTTGATGATGCCTACCATAAAGACGAAGTGGTTGCCATAAAGCAGAATGCCGGTGGGACAACACCGGTGAAAACCGAGATGTCAGCAGGCGCTGATGAGAGCGAGATTGCTGCACCTGCACAGAAACAGGTAAAACTGGATGCTGATTCGTTATTCAGCATACTGGCAGCAGAATTTGCCGGCAACATAGGCGACACTGAAGCCTCGCTAGAATATTACCGGCAGGCGGCACAGTCTGTTGAGGACAGTCGTATTGCCGCGCGTACCGCTTACATTGCACTTTATGGCGAAAAATATGATGAAGCTCTGGCTGCGCTTGACCGCTGGCGTGAGCTTGAACCGAATGCAGTAGACCTGCCCCGCATGTATGCGATTACCTGGCTAAAGCTGGCGCAACCGGAAAAAGCGGTGCCTTATATTGAGGAATTGCTTGCAACGACTGATGAGGCATCCGTTGAGGAAGCCATAATAGTCAAAAAACTGCTGGCAAAAGAAGCATCAACTCACGATGCTTATGTGGTCTTGCAGCAGTTAAATGCAAGAGGCGATAAGGAAAATACATATGATAAAAACAGACGGAAAAACAAACATCTTCTTGTCTTGCAGTCACGTTATGCTGCGCAACTAAAAAAATATGACGAATCTCTGGCGACACTCGATCAGGTGCTGCTCATTGACCCTTCTATGCATGAAGTGTTGATTATAAAAGTAAGGATACTTATCGCTCAGGGCAAACAGGAAGAAGCGTCGATACTAATAAACCAGGTGTTGGAAGATTATCCGGAAAACACTGTTTTACGACGGCAATACGCCCGTATGCTGGTTGAACAGAACAAGCTGAAGGCGGCCATTGAACAATTTTCGATAGTGCATGAAAAACTGCCTGATGATGGTGAAATTGCTCTCAGCCTGGCACTGCTTTACATCGAAACGAATAATCTTGATGCGGCCGTTGAGGTGCTTGAGCATTTGATTAAGATCGATAAAAAGGTTCCCATAGCCAATTATTACCTGGCAAGAATTGTACAAAATAGAGGAGATGAAAAACAGGCTATTGCTTATTACCTGCGTGTTAAAACCGGTGATTATGCTTTTGATGCTCAGTTGCGAGTTGGTGTTCTGTTAGCCATGCTGGGCAGGCCTGATGAAGGGCTGGCAAAACTTGAAACACTGGCAGCAGTGCACAATAACTGGGCTTTGCAGGTAAGAGCCTATCTTGCCCAGGGTGAGGTGCTACGCAAGCTACAGCGTTACGATGATGGCGTGGAAATGTATAGTCAGGCCTTACAACAAAAACCTGAAGATACCAGCCTGCTTTATGCGCGTGGTTTAATGGCAGAAAAGATTGATCGTCTTGATATGGCAGAAGCTGATTTATTAAAAGTGATTGCCATAGAGCCAGACAATGCCGATGCCCTGAATGCATTGGGTTACACACTGGCTGATCGTACAACAAGATACGATGAAGCGCTGGTGTATATAAAAAAAGCGGCTGAACTGAAGCCGGATGACCCGGCAATACTCGACAGTTTAGGCTGGGTAAACTACCGGCTGGGTAACATGGATGAGGCTTTAAAATGGATGTCCAAAGCATTTGAAAAGTTCAAAGATGCAGAAATCGCAGCGCATTATGGCGAAGTATTGTGGTTTAGCAATCAGAAAGACAAGGCGCGTAAAGTGTGGAATAAAGCTAAGGAAATCAATGCAAAACATCCAGTGTTGATCGAGACACTTGAGCGGATAAATCCTTAATGAGTTAGAAGTTTTATGTTGTAAGTTATATGTTTTAAGCTATTCAGCGTAAACTGTATTCTCCCCACGCGGAAGTGTGGGAACGAGAAAAAAGTGATTTTAAACAGTTTTTTGCTTTTAACTTATAACCTACAACTTAGTACTTTAAACTTAAAACCTATGCTTAAAAATCTCACCTCTCACATGGTTGTGTGCTTGTTTTGTTTATTTGCTGCATCATGTGCCACCGTAGAGCAGCAAATAACACCGAAAGAAGAAATAAAAGCAGAGCCAGCTACCTGGGCTGCAGAGCAGGAAAAACGCCAACAGGTTAATAACTGGGAGATTCGAGGTCGCCTTGGAGTGCAAACGCAAACTACAGGCGGTAGCATGGATATCATCTGGAAAAATGCAGACCAGGATTACTCTATTCGACTCATCGCACCGCTGGGTGCGGGTGGGTATCAGATTCAGGGGAACAGTGATTATGCCGAAATTCGTTTCCCGGACGGGCAGACCAATATGGTTAGCAATATGGATCTTGTTTTCTCCTCAATATTTGACATAGATTTACCTGCCAGTGCAGTAAAAGACTGGATTCGCGGGCTGCCGAGTAAAGCATTAACAGTTGAGCAGATTAGCTGGAATGAACAGGGTCTGCTGGCAAAAATAAAACAGTCCGGCTGGAATGTGGAAATGACAAAATACACAGGGAGTGAAATATTGATGCCACATGCCATTTATTTGAGTCGTGATGACGATAGTGAACTGGATGTGCGCTTGATATTGAGGCGATGGCTGGTTGATTAAAATTTACCTGATTAGCCATAATATTCAGCCTAACTTAAAGACCCTGGTTCGTAAAATCATTTTTATTACTGTCATCTCGACCAGAGGGAGAGATCTTATACCACGGTAGCTCAAGATCTCTCCCTCTGGCCGAGATGGCGATAGCAAGTTAAGCTATTGTTTTACAATGAAAATATAAATATAACTGGCTTTCACGGCTAATCAGGAAAATTTATGAGTAGCATTACCTGCCCGGCACCGGCAAAATTAAATTTGATGTTGCACATCACCGGGCAGCGTGATGATGGTTATCACGAGTTACAGACTATTTTTCAGTTTATTGATTTTTCTGACGAACTTAAATTTAAGCTGAGAAGCGATAACTGCCTTTTTCGTCATTGTGATAATTTTATCGTGCCTGAAAATGAGGATATTATTATTCGTGCAGCAAAATTACTGCAGGAAACCACCACAGGAAAAAAACTCAGACAGAAAAAAAAGCTGGGTGTTGATATTTATCTGCAAAAAAATATTCCTATGGGAGCAGGTTTAGGTGGCGGTAGCTCTGATGCAGCAACCACGCTGGTGGCGTTAAATGTTTTATGGCAACTGCAGTTCACGATTGATGAGCTTGCCGAAATGGGGTTGTCGCTGGGCGCAGATGTTCCCGTTTTTGTACGTGGTTTTGCTGCTTTCGCAGAAGGTGTGGGTGAAAAATTAACGCCATTTTCACCACCGATGAGCTGGTATCTGGTCTTGATTCCACCGGTACATGTGTCGACAAAAGAAATCTTTTTAAATCCGCAATTGACAAGAGATTGTTCTGCCATCAAAATGTGCGACCTTTCACGGCGTGAGTGGCAGAATGTATGCACACCGGTAGTGCTTAAAAACTACCCGTTAGTGTTGCAGGCTATTGAAATTCTTAGTGAATATTCAAAAGCTTGTATGAGTGGGACAGGAGCTTCGGTATTTTCGAGTTTTGATACAAAAGCACAGGCAGAAGACGTTTTGCAGCAAATTAGAAAAAATCCGGCTGTTTCTGAGGCCAAGGAATCCTGGATTAGCTTTGTTGCCAAAGGTTTGAATCAATCGCCACTGCACCACTTTTTGGAATCTCAATCAGCGCTGGCTGTTGTTGAGTAAATGAATTATTGAGTCGTCGTCAGGCGGTAAAATATCAGCGGTTTCTGAAGTCATGAGATCCTGGCATGCGCAGGTTTTAGGTATAAATCACCTGCGCAAAATAAGTGAAAAAGATTTATAAAATTTTTGGGCCGTCGCCAAGCGGTAAGGCACCAGGTTTTGATCCTGGCATGCGCAGGTTCAAATCCTGCCGGCCCAGCCATATTTTAAATGCCGAACTTTTAGCGATATAAAATGCTAAAAGAATTAAGCCGGCAGATTTGAACCGTTACAGGTTCAACTAAAATCGTCGGGAACGATTTTGCCAAGGTTAAATTTTTATGGTCGCGTTTTTTTGCGAATGGCCCTGAGGGTAAAATACAGGACGTATTTTATAATCCTGCCGGCCCAGCCATATTTTAATTACGAATTCGTAATTAATTAGTAACATGAGACTCACAAAGTGAATCAAGACGTCGATAGCCGGTTAATGATATTCACGGGTAATGCCAACCCTGAATTAGCACAACGTATTGCCGAACTGCTAGGTACTCGTTTAGGCAAAATCAGCATGGAAACCTTCAGCGATGGAGAAATCTGTGCTGAAATAATGGAAAACGTTCGTGGTCGCGACGTATTTATCATTCAACCTACCTGCCAGCCGTGTAATAACCACCTGATGGAACTAATGGTGATGATTGATGCTATGCGTCGTGCCTCGGTAAAACGAGTGACTGCGGTGGTTCCATATTACGGCTATTCGCGTCAGGATCGAAAACCACGTTCAGCACGCGTGCCGATTACCGCAAAAGTGGTTGCAAACATGCTGGCAAGTGTAAAGCTTGATCGTTTGTTAACAATAGATTTACATGCCGATCAAATTCAGGGTTTCTTTGATTTGCCGGTTGATAATGTTTACGCCTCGCCGATATTATTAAAAGATATCTGGCAGCAACGTCATGAAAACTTACTGGTGGTATCGCCTGATGTTGGCGGTGTAGTTAGAGCCAGGGCACTGGCTAAACGTCTTGGTGATGCCGATCTGGCGATTATTGATAAACGCCGACCCAAAGCCAATGTCTCAGAAGTAATGAATATTATCGGTGATGTCATGGGTAAAAATTGCGTTATCGTTGATGATCTTGTTGATACCGCAGGTACACTATGTAAAGCAGCAGGTGCTTTAAAAAATCATGGTGCTGTCAGTGTATCGGCTTATTGTACACATGCTGTATTATCCGGTAATGCAATTAACAATATTAAGCAGTCAGAACTGGATGAACTGGTGGTGACCAACACCATCCCGCTGTTAGAAGAAGCACAGAGTTGTGACCGTATACGCCAGTTATCCGTAGCGGAGATGCTGGCAGAAACTATACGACGGATACACATGGAAGAATCTGTCAGTGAGATGTATATAGATTAATTACGAATTACGAATTACAAATTTTCTTTGGTGCTGGTTGTGTTTGATCTTTTTATTTTTCATTTGTCGACTCTTGCTTTTCGTTAAGTACTTGCATGTAGACTTATTGGCAATAAACAACCAACACCAAAGAAAATTAGTAATTAATTAAAGCGCGCTTCATTTGGTCGCGAATGAAGTTTATTTTTATTTTTTGGAGAAAATCATGAGTTCAGAATTAAACGCTACATTGCGTGGCGACAAGGGGAAAGGTGCGAGCCGCCGCCTGCGTCATGCAAACACATTGCCTGGTATTGTTTACGGTGGTGGCAAAGACTCCGTGTCAATTACCCTGCAACAGAAAGATGTTCAGTATAAGTTGCCGGATGAAAGTTTTTATTCTCAAGTGCTTTCATTAAACATTGAAGGTAAAGCAGAAGATGTTTTAATACGTGATATTCAGCATCACCCCTATAAAATGGAAGTGATGCATATGGACTTTATTCGAATTGATGCGAAAAAAGTGGTACATATTTTCTCGCAACTGCATTTTACAAACGAAGATGTTTCACCGGGTATTAAATCTGAAGATGGTGTTATCAATCATGTGATGACCGAAGTTGAGCTGGAGTGTCTGCCTAAAAATATTCCTGATTTTATTGAAGTTGATCTCTCTGAAATGCACGTTGGTGATGTTATTCACTTGTCCGACCTGAAATTGCCTAAAGGTGTTGCCGTATTAGCACTGAAACAAGGTGAAGAACATGACACTGCGGTTGTTGGTATGCATGTTCGCAAAGTGACTGAAGAAGTTGAAGATGGTGCACCTGAAGCACCTGAAGCACCTGAATCTGAAGCCGGTGAAGCCAGTGAAGAAAGTGGTGATGACAAGTAATACTGCCGAATATTATCATGGCAGTTAGGTCAATCGATCTTAAAGTTATCGTTGGGCTGGGTAATCCCGGTTCCAAATACAGTAAAACCCGGCATAATGCCGGGTTTTGGTTTATTGACGAGGTTGCGGGCAAGTATTCAGCAACTTTCCGAGCTGAAAAAAAGTTTTTTGGTGAAGTCGCAAAAATATCTGTCGAAGGCAAAAATATCTGGTTGTTAAAGCCCGATACCTTTATGAATCGAAGCGGACAGGCAGTACAAAGTCTATTGTCATTTTATCGTATCACTGTTGAGCAAATACTCGTGGTACATGATGAAATTGATTTGCCACCAGGAACCGCCAAATTAAAAACCGGCGGTGGTCATGGCGGGCATAACGGTCTGCGTGACATTATTAGCCAGTCAGGCTCAAAAGATTTTCATCGCTTGCGAATTGGTGTTGGCCATCCCGGTAGCAAAGACCAGGTGGTGGATTATGTTCTGCATAATCCCTCTGTTGATGAGCGTATCTTGATAGACCGTGACATTGATGATGCTGTTAGCGTGTTGCCAGATTTAGCAGGTGGTGCCTTTGAACAGGCAATGCAGACATTGCATAGTAAGTGATTTTTTTCGCAAATTGCTATCATAGACGATAGTAAAAGATATTTAGTCCGCGAATAACGCAAAAGACGCAAAGGCTTTAAAAACAAAAAATTTTTTCTTCGCGTCTTTTGCGTTATTTGCGGACTTTCTTTTAGTTTTAAATAATTATCCAGAGGTAACAAGTGGGTTTTAAATGTGGCATCGTCGGATTACCAAACGTTGGTAAATCCACCTTATTCAATGCTTTAACCAAAGCAGGCATACAGGCAGAAAACTATCCGTTTTGTACCATCGAGCCTAATGTGGGCATGGTAGTGATGCCGGATGCCCGTCTCGATAAACTGGCAGAAATTGTTCAGCCAAAAAGTGTCGTAGCCACCACGATGGAATTTGTTGATATTGCCGGTTTGGTTGCCGGTGCTTCAAAAGGCGAAGGCCTGGGCAATAAATTCCTTGCCAATATCCGTGAGACAGATGCTATCGCGCACGTGGTACGTTGTTTTGATAATGACGATGTCATCCATGTTGATGGCAAAATTGATCCCATTAGCGATATCGACATCATCGACACTGAACTGGCACTGGCTGACCTTGAATCCGTAGATAAAGCAGCAGACAAAGTCGGACGAGTAGCCAATAGCGGTGATATCGATGCCAAAGCAAAATTTGCCTTACTGGAAAAAGTCTCAGCCCATCTAAATGAAAGCAAACCGGTTCGTTCAATGGACTTGAGTGAAGACGATTTAGCTGCATTGTACGACCTGCATTTATTAACCGTAAAGCCAGTCATGTACATTGCCAATGTCAGTGATGACGGTTTTGAGAATAACCCTTATCTGGATGTCGTGAAACAACGCGCTGAAGGTGAAAATGCCGCTGTTGTCGCTGTATGTGCCGCTATAGAAGAGGAACTGATTGAACTGGAAGCCGATGAAGCCAAAGAGTTTCTTGACGAGTTAGGGCTGGATGAGCCGGGTTTAAATCGTGTTATCCGGGCAGGTTATAGCCTGTTAGGCTTGCAAACCTATTTCACCGCAGGCCCAAAAGAAGTTCGCGCCTGGACCGTTGCCATTGGTGCTACCGCACCAAAAGCCGCAGCCGTTATTCACACCGATTTTGAGAAAGGTTTCATTCGCGCCGAAACCATTGCTTATCAGGATTTTGTCGATAACAACGGTGAGCACGGCGCAAAAGAAGCCGGTAAGTTGCGTGTAGAAGGCAAAGACTACATCGTACAGGATGGTGATGTCATGCATTTTCGCTTTAACGTCTAATATTCATACTGCCATTTCGACGCAGGAAAGATCCTGAACTACGGTATAAGTCCTGTTCTGCACCAGGATGACTAAATGCAGGAAGGGGTTTGCAGTTAAAGGATTATATCTCCCTAACATTATATAGCCCTAAAGATTGACATTAACCCAATAAAACGGGACAATTCCCGCCCTTCATAAAAGGTTCAAAACAAGTCTGCCCAGGCGGGTTTTTAGTGAATTTTTTAGCTATTAATTTTCAAATAGCACTTATGTCCATGGATGGACGGTATATAGAAAATGCAGGAGCAATTTTCTTGTATGT
>CAZALW010000056.1:0-13780 GCA_964485705.1 uncultured Thiotrichaceae bacterium | reverse complement strand
TAGCCATGAAAGCCAGCTATATTTATATTTTCATTGTAAAACAACAGCTTAACTTGCTACTGTCATCTCGAGCAGAGTGAGAGATCTTATACTACGGTAGTTCAAGATCTCTCCTTCTGCTCGAGATGACAGCAATAAAAATGATTTTGCGAACCAAGGTCTTTAAGTTAGGCTGAATATTATGGCTAATCAGGTTAACAATTAACAATTGTCTTTATCAGTACATCATCTCTATGTACTCCGAACCAAACACATTATCCAGCCGAGTTAGTAAATCATCTGAAGGCACGACATTCCACTCTTCACCAAGGACAAATTGTGATAATTCGGTACCACTGTTGTATTCGATATTTACCGGACAGCTTCCTTCACGGTAGGTGTGTAATACTTCGGTCAGTTGCTGGGTTATGTTAGCATCTGACCAACTGCCATTAGCTTTGCTTCTATCGAGTTTTATTTGCAGGCCGCGGGCGAACTTTTCTCTTGCCTGGGTCATGGTGTAAATCTTGCTGGCATTGACAGAATAAGCAGCATTAAAGTCATCATAACTGACACTGCCAATAACAACACAGACTTTGTCTTTAACCAGCGCACTGCTGTACTGCTGATAAACCTCTTCATATAAAACAACTTCTATGCGTGCGGTTCTATCGTCAAGCACACCAGTGACAATTTTACTGCCGGTTTTTGTTTTACGTTCGCGTTTGCCAATCAACAAGCCAGCAAGGCAGTATTGTGTTTTATTTTTTTTCCGATAACTGTAGCCACTTCCTTGTCCACCCCTTTCACTTTCTGGCACCAAATCCGGTACCTTTGAAAAACGGCATTCGGTAAAACATCTTAATTCATTTTCGTAGCGTGAAATCGGGTGACCGGTTAGATACAAGCCTAAGGTTTCTTTTTCGTTGGCAAGACGAATCTCATCATTCCAGTCATCCACTTCTACAATGTGTACGTTAGCATGAACATCTGGCTCTTCTGCCGAACCAAACATATCATGCTGACCGACACTGGCATTTTTCTGGTTTTGTTCGGCAAGCTGAACCGCATTACTCAGGCTGGCAATCAAACTGGCACGGTTTGGCGCTAATGAATCCATGGCACCGGATTTTATTAAAGCTTCCATTACGCGACGATTGACTTTACGGGTATCACTTCGCCGACAAAAATCATAGAGGTCAACAAACACACCCTGGTTCTCGCGCTCACTTATAATGCCATCGAGTGCCGCTTCACCAACCCCTTTTAATGCACCCAGACCGTAAAGCACGGATTTTTCATCCGGCACACTGAATTGATAACTGGACTGATTGATATCCGGCGGCAAGACTTTAACACCCTGGCTGTGACAGTCTTCAATCAATGCCACCACCTTATCGGTATTATCCATATCAGCCGATAACACGGCCGACATAAATTCTGCCGGATAATGCGCTTTTAACCAGGCGGTTTGATATGACAACAACGCGTATGCCGCTGAGTGCGATTTGTTAAAACCGTAACCGGCAAATTTCTCCATCAAATCAAAGATGCGGGCTGCCAGTTTTGCATCAACATCGCGAGCCACTGCACCCTGCATAAATAACTCACGCTGCTGGGCCATGACTTCGACTTTTTTCTTGCCCATGGCGCGGCGTAACATGTCGGCACCACCCAGGGTGTAATTTGCCAGCACCTGGGCGATTTGCATGACCTGTTCCTGGTACAAAATTACGCCGTAGGTTGGGGTTAACACCACCTCAAGATCCGGGTGAAAATAATCCACTTCCGCCCGACCATGTTTACGATTGATGAAATCATCAACCATGCCAGAGCCTAACGGACCGGGTCGAAACAGTGCTACCAATGCCACGATATCTTCAAAACTGTCCGGGCATAAGCGGGTAATTAAATCCTTCATGCCGCGTGATTCGAGCTGGAATACCGCTGTGGTATTGGCCGCCTGTAGCAAAACAAAGGTGTCTTTATCGTCCAGTGGCAACTGCTCAATAACTAATAATTCTTCACCCGCCAGACTGCGACGGCGGTTAACATGTTTCACTGCCCAGTCGATGATGGTTAAGGTACGTAACCCAAGAAAGTCAAACTTAACCAGGCCAACGGCTTCAACATCGTCCTTATCAAACTGAGTGACAATGCTGTGACCGCCTTCCTCACAGTAAAGCGGGCTGAAATCGGTTAATACGGTAGGTGAAATAACCACACCACCAGCGTGTTTACCCGCATTTCTTGCCAGCCCTTCGAGTGATAATGCCATATCAAGCAACATGGTCACTTCTTCTTCGTTTTCATAAGCCGCTTTGAGGTCTTCAGACTCCGCCAGCGCTTTGGTCAGGGTCATGCCTATTTCAAACGGAACCATTTTGGCGAGGCGATCGACAAAACCGTAAGGCTGCCCCATGACGCGACCGACATCACGTACCACCGCTTTTGCCGCCATGGTGCCGTAGGTGATTATCTGGGAAACGCTGTCACGGCCATATTTTTGCGCCACGTAATCAATCACCCGATCACGACCTTCCATGCAGAAGTCGATGTCAAAATCCGGCAGTGAAACACGTTCTGGATTCAAGAAACGTTCGAACAATAAATCAAATTGCAGTGGATCAAGATCGGTAATTTTTAAAGCATAAGCCACCAGCGAACCGGCACCTGAACCACGACCCGGACCAACCGGAATACCATTATCTTTTGACCACTGGATAAAATCAGCAACGATTAAAAAGTAGCCGGGAAAACCCATGTTGTTGATAACATCCAGCTCTATCTGTAAACGGCTTTCATATTCCTTGCGCTGCTTGGCATAATCGTCGCTACTGTCATCAAGCAAAGCCTTAAGACGCTGCTCCAACCCTTCACGCGATACCCGGCAAAAATAACTGGTCTCGGTTTCACCTTCAGGAATCGGAAATTGCGGTAAATAACTTTTGCCTAGCTCAATTTCAAGGTTGCAGCGTTTGGCAATTTCAACAGTATTAGCCAGTGCTTCAGGAATATCAGCAAACAACGCCTGCATTTCTTCACTGCTACGCAAATATTGCTGTTCACTGTAATTTTTCGGGCGACGCGGATCATCCAGAGTGCGGCCATCATGAATACAAACGCGGGCTTCATGCGCATCAAATTCATCTGCTTTTAAAAAACGCACATCATTGGTTGCCACTACCGGAACATCAAATTTAATGGCAAGTTCAATTGCTTCCACAATATAGAGCTCTTCGTTTTCACGACCTGTACGTTGCAACTCTATATAAAAACGATCTTTAAAACAGTGCCGCCAATATTGCAACCGCTGCTCGGCCAGATCGGTTTGCCCAGCCAGCAGAGCGCGGCCAATATCGCCATTGCGGCCACCTGACAAGGCAATGATACCTTCAGCACTCTGCTCTATCCATTGTGCCTGTATTATCGGCACCCCACGGTATTGACCTTCAAGGTAACTTTTTGAAATGAGTCTGGAAAGGTTGAGATAACCGGCTTTGTTTTGTGCCAGCAACACCATCTGGAAAGGCGCTTCCTGGTCATCACCATGACGCACCAGTGCATCAACACCAATCAGCGGTTTAATACCAGCGCTAAGCGCGGCGCGGGTGAATTTGACCATGGCAAATAGATTGCTCTGATCGGTCAAAGCAACCGCCGGCATACTTTTTTGCGATTCGCTGTCTTCTGACAAGGCAGCCATTAACGGTTTAACGCGCACCACCCCATCAACCAGCGAGTATTCTGTGTGTACTCTCAGGTGGATAAAATCTGGCTGCGCTGTCATCTGGGCTGTCACCGTGGCTCTAGTGTGGTTGCATATGGATGGTTTTTTAGTTTACCAAATCGACTCCGGCTAAACAGCAAATAAGCATCCTCAATAAAAAATATTTTTACTGTGCGCCCTCGATTGCCTGCAATACCTCACGCACCGGCGCATAACTGCGGCGGTGTTCAGGACAGGGCCCGATTGACTTTAAAATCTCACGATGAACTTTTGTGGGATAGCCTTTATGCTTATCAAAACCATACTCAGGATATTGTTTATGCAATTGCAGCATTTGTGCATCACGCTCGACTTTAGCCAGGATGGAGGCAGCGCTTATCTCCGCCACGCGTGAATCCCCCTTGATAATCGCGGTGTTGCCGCAAAAACAGTCAAGCAGTGTTTTATTACCATCAACAAAAACATGGTCTGGACGAATGGCTAAATTTTCTGCCGCTGTTTTCATGGCATGTAACGATGCCTGTAAAATATTCATTTCATCAATTTGCTGAGGAGAGATACTGACCACCGCCCACGACAGGGCTTTTTGTTTTATTTCACCTGACAAATACTGACGTTTTTTTTCGTTTAGTTTTTTTGAATCATCCAGTCCCACAATCGGCATTTCAGGATTAAGGATAACGGCAGCTGCCACCACGTTACCTGCTAATGGGCCACGCCCGGCTTCATCCGTACCCGCCAGCAAACCGTTGATAATCGGTAATTCATCCAGCAATGTTATTTTCATTCAGGTAAAATTCCGCTCACTAATTCAGGGTAGCGCTATCATAACCTAGTCCAATCCTGACAGCATAAAAAAGTAACGGAACAGCAGTGACCTCCAGCTCAAAAAACAAAACTATTCTCATTAGCGCAGGCGAAGCATCCGGTGATGCCCATGCTGCACGTATGATAGAGGAGATTAAAAAACTCGACAGCCAGATAAAATTTGTTGGTATGGGTGGTGAAAAAATGCGCCAGGCGGGTGTTGAAATACTCACCGACATCGACAACATGGCTGTTGTTGGGCTGATTGAAGTATTGCTTAAATATCGAAGCATTAAAGCTGAACTGGTTCGCCTGCAAGACTATATCAAACAAAATACACCCGACTTGCTCATTCTTGTTGACTATCAGGAGTTCAACCAGAAACTGGCGACCTATGCCAAACAACAAGGCGTAAAAGTGCTGTTTTATATTGGCCCTCAGGTTTGGGCTTGGCGGCCAAAACGGGTCTACAAAATGGCGAAAATCGTCGACCACATGGCGGTTATTTTACCGTTTGAAAAAAATTTGTATGAAGATGCCGATGTACCCGTGACCTTTACCGGACACCCGCTCACCGATGAAGTTATCGCTGACAAAACTCATAAGCAGGCACGAGCACAATTAAAAATCGAAGATAAAACCACCCTGGGATTATTTCCCGGTAGTCGCAGCGGCGAGATCAAACGCATACTACCGATATTACTTGAAACCGCAAGGCTGATTAAAAAAGACAGACCAGACATTCAGTTTATATTGCCCATTGCCAGCACCATCAAAGCAGAAGACCTTGCGCCTTTTCAATCCGATATGAAAAAGCTATCGGTTACCACGAGTAAAGAAGCCTTTTATGATGTCATTCAATCCTGCGACGTTATTCTCTGCGCCTCAGGCACGGCAACCCTGGAAATCAGTTTACTGGAAGTGCCTATGGTCATTGTTTTCAAAGTTGCCGCCTTAAGCCATTACATATTGAGCAGAATGGTCAGTCTCAAACACATTGGTCTGGTGAACATTATTCCCGGCAAGGAAATTGTAAAAGAATTTATTCAGCAAAACGCCATCCCTGCTGATATCGCAACTGAGGCTTTACGATTATTAAATGACAAAAAATACTATGATTTGATGAAACATGAACTGTCTTTAATTCGTCAGCAATTAGGTGGTGGCAACGGCTCAAAGAATGTTGCACAACTTGCTTTTGATATGATGCACAGTAAAACAGTAAAATATTGAATAGTGAATAGTGAATAGTGAATAGTGAATATCTTAAATACAATTTGTCATCTCGACCAGAGGGAGAGATCTTATTCTACTGTGGCACAGGATCTCTCCCTCTGGTCGATGACAATAAAGTAAAAATGAATAATTCTAGCTGCCACAATATTTTTTTGAAAATCTTTTTGCTTTTTATTGTTTTTTTATTAAGCAGTGGCTGCGCAACAATTGAAGGACCACCCAACCCGGACGACCCTCTGGAAGGCTTTAACCGTAGCATGTTTGAGTTTAATGAAGGCTTTGATAAGTACGCATTAAAACCTGTCGCTAAAAGTTACAATTTTATAATGCCTGACTTTGCCAGCAAAGGTGTAAGCAATTTTTTTAGTAATGTTGATGATATTGTTGTTTTCTTTAACCAGTTACTGCAATTTAAGTTTGTCGAAGCAACGGCAACCTCGGCGCGTTTTGTATTCAACACCACCTTTGGTTTATTAGGTTTAATTGACTTTGCATCCGACATGGATTTAGCAAAACACAATGAAGACTTCGGGCAAACACTGGCTGTCTGGGGAGTCGATAGTGGACCTTATCTTGTACTGCCATTTCTTGGATCGTTGACTATACGTGACACTGCTGGTCTTGCCGTTGACTGGAGCTATTTTGACCCTATCTTCAAACGTCAGACTTTAAATCAAAGCCTGGTCACTTTAACCATTAAATTTATTGATATCCGCGCCGGGCTAATAGGAGCCAGTAACATACTGGACACAGTTCCTGATAAATATGCCTTTGTGCGTGATGCCTCTATGCTGCAACGTGAATTTTTAATTTATGACGGCAACCCACCTGAAGACTTCAGTGAAGACGAGCTTTTTGATGATGAAGATTTGTTTAATGACGATGATCTACAGGATGACACAATTTAATGATGACTTACTCTACTCCATCCTTAGGTTCATAAACGGCATATCCAAGTGCCACTACTCTATCTTTAGGTTCGTTAACGATGCATCCTTGCACCACTACTCTCGGGCTTGCTATCGAACCGGATGAAAAAGAATAAGCCAGTATCCACTTTCTATAAAATCTTACCCAGATTAATCAATTGTGTTTCACCATTATTATCATCCACGCCATCGTTGTCATTAACGATAAGCACATCGCCATTTGCCATAACAGCCAGACCTTCAATTTTTTCATATACCAGACCGCCGGGGACTTTCAGGTCAGGCATTAAATCACGTAGCAAGGTTTTGCTAATGGTTGAACCATCGACAGCACTGTTCAGGTCAATTTTATACAGTCGTTTAATGCTTGCATCCGGCCCACCCTGATTATCACGTTCTATAACCAGAAAGGTGCCATCACCTAAACTGGCTATATCCGAAAGCCCTACCCATCCAGCATTTTGAGAACCTGGGGTTTCCAGTGGATAAAACACAGCCGTCCAGCTTTCTGAAGCTATGTCGTAGATGCGAATCACTGGATTAGCATCTGCAGCCCAGGCACGTTGTTGGGCAAGGTAAAGTTTACCGTTATATTCTGCAACCCCTTCAAAACCAAAACGCAGTTGATTAGCATTAACTGAAGCAGGCAAGGTAATTGCCTGAGTAATATCACCTTGCGCAGTCACTTTAACAATCAGATTAGGACTGTTAACCGGTTTTTTGCTATCACCAACCGTACCGTTGCCTTCTGATGCTATCCAGAAACCGCCATCAGTCACGACGGCAATGCCTTCAGGATCAAGATTAACGGTTTGATCAGCGTTAATCATTGCGGTTAAATCGGCAGAGTCAAAAACATCAATTCTTGCTGCATCGGTAGCTTCAAGTGCAGCATCTACCGGGACGGTAGGCAGTGCTGCTAACACACCGCTTGTATCTTTAAGTTGAATAGCCTGTTCAATGACTGCGGGTTTTGTGCTTGTGTTTAATTTAAAAATACGGCTTTGTTTGTAGAAGCTGTCCTCAATGGCATAAACGGTATTTTCTGCATTAACGTCTGCCGCCAGACCAGACAGCGCGCCCCAGGCAATAGGTATGTTATTGCTGTCATTTGCAGACTCGATGGTTGGATAGATAACGTCTTTTTCCTGATAACTGTAAATATTAACAGCTGAGCGAAATTTATCGCCACGATCATCTTTTTCACTGGCAACAACCAGTAAATTACGTGATGGAATTGCCAGTACACCTTCAGGACCAACACCAGCGGGTAGCACTTGCTTTAAAATAGGATTAGCGGTATCGGCAACATCGTAAACAAACACCAGATTGGCGCGTTCCGAAACCACGAACAAATATTTGTGATCACCAAAAACGCCGTAGTCCGCATTTTCTGGTTCGTTACCTTTGTTTCCAGAGCGTTTGTCCGGATAGTGACCCAAACGTACTGTCTGATGCTCCATAGTATTGCCAGAAGTGTAAACCACATCACCATTTTTATTAAAAATGGTGAAACCGCGACTGCCACCATCCAGGTCACCTTCATCGGCAGTGGCAAATAAATCGGTAGAAATCCACGTTACTCCGTCTGGTTCACGAGGCACTGAATTTAATGAACGATTAAGACTGATTAATGATTTTTCTTCTATGGTATTAATGTTTGCCAGATCAACTACGCCCGCACTGAAATCAGCTTGAATTGAGCCGTCAACCAGATTTACGATTGCAATGTGATTGTTTTCCTGGAAAGTCACCACAGCAATATTGTCTTCATTGATATCAACATATTCCGGCTCAGGGTCTGTTGAAAACTTCATGTTAGTGAGAGAAGTAAAGCCTATTGTTTGCGTTGTCCACGTGGCAGGCTGACCATTCATTTTTACAATCACGAGGTAACCAGCAGGTGCCTGCGCTGGTCTACCATCGCCTAAATCTTCATCACGCTCATTTTCAATCACGATAGCAGCATACTGACCGTCTTTGCTGATAGCAACAGCATCAGGCTGTCCACCCATGTCGATTGAGTGGGTTAGCGATTTATCAGACACACTGTAAATATCCAGCTTGCCTGTTGGGTTAATAAAATCAGCTGAGGTATTTATGCCGACTAACGCATGGTCACCAAAAATCGCCACCGACGTTGGCTCATGACCAATGCTTATAGTACCTGCTTTAACCGGATTAGCCGGGTCGGTGATATCAATAAAACCAATAGATTTATTTGAACTGTCGGTATAAATAAGGGTGTTACCGTCTTCGCTGGCGGCAACTATTTCAGCAGACGTTTCTGTATCTGTATTACAGTTGTTTTCAATTTGAGAACACACTGCAAAAGAAGCAATACGATTAAAATTCTTGCTCTTGCCTGCCTCAGAGAGATCGTTATCATCTGCACATGCAACAAGAGATGCCGCTAATGAAACGGCCAGTATCACTTTAATGTTTTTCAAATAAGCCTTCATGCTTTACTCCGCTTTAACTATTATTTTTAAATTTTCAAGCACAGTAATATGAACTTTTTTTGTTACAGAATCATTACCTTTTAGTTACATTTATATTTTCCAGTCAGGCTGAAAAAATCTAAGCAAGCTCTGACTACTCCCCACCTGTCTTTGTCATCAATTCACAACAAAACCTTCATAAATCTGTAACCGATTTCCGTTAGCGTGCAAAGCAACACTAACAATAGGGGTGCAGACTATGAAAACGCAGTTTAATCCTAAACGAAACATACAAGTTAGAAGTGTGTGGATATCAGATGTTCACCTTGGTTTTCGCGGCTGTAATGCTGATTTATTGCTGGATTTTTTACATCATGTAAAGTGCGATTATCTTTACCTGGTCGGTGACATTATCGATGTCTGGGAAATGAAAAAGCGCACATACTGGCCGCAGGAACATAACAATGTCATTCGAACCGTTCTTGGTAAAGCAAAACATGACACCAGGGTTATCTATGTGCCGGGTAATCACGATGAGATGCTACGTGATTTTGATGGCGCGGTTTTTGGAAACGTAGAAATTCGCAATGAAGCAATACACACCACAGCAGATAATCGTAAGCTGCTAATTCTTCATGGTGACAAATTTGATTGCGTAGTCAAACACTCTCCATTCATTGCCAAAATTGGCAGTCGTTTATACGATTATCTTCTTCAGGCCAATCGTCTGGTCAATATCGTTAGACGTAAACTGGGTTTTCCTTACTGGTCATTGGCAGCCTTCATAAAACACAAAGTAAAAAACGCCGTACAATTTATTGGTGATTTTGAAGAAGCCGTGGCACGTGATGCTGCTGAACAGGGCGTAGAAGGTGTTGTTTGTGGGCATATTCATCGCGCAGAAATCAGCAAAATTAATGGCGTGGATTATTACAATTGTGGTGACTGGGTAGAGAGCTGCACGGCGTTGGTTGAACACCCTGATGGCCGCATGGAAATCATCAACTGGGCCGACCTGGTCAATCAAACCATTTATTTACCAAAGGCGGCTTAAATGAAGATAGCAATAGTAACGGACGCATGGGAGCCACAAGTTAATGGCGTGGCCAGAACACTCAAACAAACGGTTAACCATCTTGTGAAGATGGGTCATAAGGTTTATCTGATCACCCCCGAAGGACATCGCACTATCCCCTGCCCCAGCTACCCATCTATTCCTCTAGCATTGTTTCCTGGTAAAAAAGTTTCTGCTGATCTAGTCAAAGTCAATGCCGATGCCATTCATATTGCAACAGAAGGGCCTTTGGGAATGGCAGCAAAACGCTGGTGTCTTCGAAATAAAATCAAATTCACGACCTCTTATCACACTCAGTTTCCTGAGTACCTACGCTTACGAGCACCCGTTCCGATGAACTGGACGTATTCATGGCTGAAACGATTTCATGGCAAAGCTGAAAAGACATTGGTGCCAACTAAATCAATGCAAACGCGACTTTACCAACGCGGTTTTAGCAACGTACATGTTTGGGGAAGAGGTGTTGATACAACGATTTTCACACCAAACAATCCTCAATCAATGAATTTACCTCAACCCATTTCTCTTTACATGGGTCGGGTATCAGTGGAAAAAAATATTGAAGCTTTTTTGCAGCTAGACCTTACCGGCAGCAAAATCATTGTTGGTGATGGCCCTGATTTAGAAATGTTAAAGCAACGCTATCCTGATGTACTTTTCAGCGGCGCTAAATTTGGTAAAGAGCTTGCCTCCTGGGTAGCTGCCGCAGATGTTTTTGTTTTTCCAAGTAAAACCGATACCTTTGGCCTGGTATTGCTTGAGGCGATGGCTTGCGGCATCCCTGTTGCCGCCTACCCTGTTACCGGTCCTAATGATGTTGTCAGTAATGGTGTCACTGGAATTTTAGATGACGACTTAACAAAAGCGGTTCATGGGGCGCTTCAACTAAACCCTCAGGACTGTATTGATTACGCTAAAAATAACAGCTGGCAGGTTTGTACAAAAGTATTCGCTGACTATATGTATGATAATTTTTCAGACAATATAGAAAAAAGTAATACATCAAGTTAGGGAGCATATTAATTACCCAACAAAAACATATTGAGCAGATTTGTACTTGAGACTCAAGAACAAGGCGAAGATGCATATCATGAGACGTGGCTCAAGGATGTGCCATTCACAGACTTAAGGGTGGGGTTTTTAGAGATGCCCTTAATTATAAAGCCATTGCCTGCAAGTATTGTCTATCTATTACTGGCTCTTTAAGCAACAGGTTTTCGGTCACTGGCTTGTTGTAATTTTCAATACCAAGCAATTCACAGATAACACCACAAATTTCAGTTTGTTTAGGTGTGCAACTTTGCTGATGGGAGAAACGATTGCCAATCACAAAAAAGGGAATGTCGCGTTCTTTAGCGAGAGTGCCTCCATGGCTTTTATCATCATTCATGCCGTGGTCAGCCGTAATCAGAACCTGATAGCCTTCATCGATCCACCTGGGCAGATATTTAGATAACTCACTGTCTGAATTACGTACCGTATTACGATAGTGGGCACTGTCAACGCCAGCTTTATGTCCCGCATTATCAATGTTCATCGGGTGTATCAACAGAAAATCCGGATTGTAACGAAGCCTTAAGGATTCTGCATCGAGGTATAGATAACTATCTGCATAGTGTTCCCCGTGATAGAAACAACCATACTGAATTAATTGCTCTGGATCTTGAGTATGACGATCACGCACCGCATTATAAGGGCTACAGTTGTATAGCTCACTATACCAATGGAACGCTGCGGCAGCAGTAGTCAGCCCCGCACGACGAGCTAAACTGAATACACTTTTTTGATTGGAGTTACGTGCCACCTGATTATTTACAATACCGCTTAGGGTCGGGGGCACACCAGTGAGTATTGTTTCATAAAGTGGACGCGACATAGACGGTAATTCGCATCGCATCTTATAATCTGTGGCTATGCCCTGCTCGTTAAGAGCATGAAGGTAACCCATACACTGTTTGGCGACTTCATAAGCCAGGCCATCAAGCACCACCAATATTGTTTTGTTAACCATAATACGCCTACAATAATTATTTATTGTCACAATTATGATTACTGTAGATTCTTAATAAGTATGAATTGTGACCGATCCATGACGTTTTTGTGACATAATTAAAATCAATATTATGTCTCGTTCACACGTTCTGCGTGGGAATGCATACGGATCTTGCCGTTAGCTTAGGTATGCGTTACCACGCGGGAGCGTGGAAACGAGGAATTGAAAACTATAAATACTTTTACATACGACATATTCACCACACTGTAACCAAAAACATAGCTGCTCTGTAACAAAAGTAATTTGATTTAAGGGCAGTTGATTAATTAGGAGCCATACATGAAAGCGATTGGTTTAACCCAATATTTACCTATCGAAAACAGTGAAAGCCTTCAAGACATCGAACTAACCAAACCTGAGGCCAGTGACCATGATTTGCTGGTGAAGGTGAATGCAATTTCGGTTAATCCTGTGGATACCAAAATACGCGCACCGAAGGATCAGGTTGAGGCCTCACCCCGTATTTTGGGTTGGGACGCTGCGGGTGAAGTGGTGGCTGTTGGTCAACAGGTTGAGCATTTTACGGTAGGTGATCAGGTTTACTATGCGGGTGATATTACGCGCTCTGGTTCTAATTGTGAATTTCAACTGGTTGACGAGCGTATAGTGGGTAGAAAACCGGCATCACTTTCATTTACTGAAGCCGCAGCTCTACCACTAACCAGCATTACCGCATGGGAAGCCTTATTTGAGCGGTTGCAGATTTCTGTACAAGGTGATGACACTGGTAAGTCGATTTTGATTATAGGCGGTGCAGGTGGTGTGGGTTCAATCGCAATACAGCTGGCTAAACAATTGGCAAAATTAAATGTCATTGCGACGGCCTCTCGGCCTGAGTCACAACAATGGTGTTTAGATCGAGGCGCGGATAGTGTGATTAACCATCATCAGTCTTTAGATGACGAACTGACTGCAATGGATAACCCACTGGTGGATTATATTCTTTGCCTTAACAATACCGATCAGCACTGGTCAGTCATGGCAAAGGTTATCAAACCTCAAGGAAAAATATGCTCAATTGTTGATACTTCAAATGTCGATCTTTCTTTGTTAAAAAGTAAAAGCGTAACTTTTGTATGGGAGTTTATGTTTACTCGGTCGATGTATAAAACGTCTGACATAATAGAGCAGCAACGATTATTAAATAACGTGTCTGAACTGATTGATAATGGCGTGCTTGTCACCACAGCAAATACATTGTTGCATCCCATTAATGCTGAAAACTTACGCAAAGCGCATAAAATGATAGAACAGGGAAACGCAATCGGTAAGCTTGTATTGAGTGATTGGGCTTAAATTGAAGTAAAGGGCATCTCTAAAGATCATGTCGCGGTTATTCATAAAAATCGCCTGGTTTCAAGGCAATCTTTATAAATTATTTTCTATAGGGCATCTCTAATAACCTTGGGTAAGATAGATTGAGATTCAGAATTTTCAAGAGCAAGGCGGTAAGTGCTTGTAATAGTTATTCTATTGCAAGTGCTTACCAACGCAGCTATTGGGAATTCTGGACTCAAGCTACTTATCCAC
>CAZALW010000055.1:0-13834 GCA_964485705.1 uncultured Thiotrichaceae bacterium | reverse complement strand
ATTATACTTGCGCTTTGATTAATATCTCACGTAAGGCATTTTCAAGTTCTGCATACTGAAACTCATAACCTGCTGCCAGCATTTTTTTCGGTTTAACACGCTGGCCGGATAACAATAACTCTTCAGCCATTTCGCCCAGCATCAGTTTCAGCACAAAAGCCGGCATCGGTAAAAAGGCAGGGCGTTTTAATACCCGTGCCAGGGTTGATGAGAACGTTTTATTGCTTACCGGGTTGGGTGCCGCACCATTAATTGCTCCCTTTACGTCTTTATGATTTATAGCATACAGAATGATGCCAATCAGATCATCGATATGAACCCACGACATCCATTGCTTGCCATTACCCATCGCCCCACCTAAACCCAACTTGAACGCTGGCAGCATTTTAGCTAGAGCGCCGCCATTTTTGCCTAATACAATAGCCGTTCGCAAACAACAGGTTCTTATCCCTAACGCTTCTGCCTGCTGTGCTTCAAGCTCCCAGTCAGAACAAAGTTCGCTGGAAAAGCTGTTATCACCTGACATTTCCTCATCAACCAGTTTGTCACCCTGATCGCCATAATAACCAATAGCCGAGCCGCTAATCAGGCACTCAGGTTTTTTATTCGCCACCTGCAGATAACCTATTAAGTTTTGCGTGGTAATGATACGGCTATTTCGTAACTGCTTTTTGATGCGCGGTGTCCAGCGTTTATCGGTGATTCCCTGCCCAGCCAGATTAATAACCACATCAAAGCCATCGGCATCACTCAGCTCATCAAATTGTTTGATGGTAGTAACAGTATGATTGAAGTGCTCAGCCGTTTTTTTCGGATTACGCGTCAACACCAAAACCTCATAACCCTGCGCCAATAACACAGGCACAAGTCGGCTGCCGATAAAACCGGAACCACCGGTTATCAATAAACGTTTTTTATCCATGTTTCATCTCATATAAAAAGAGAAATGAAGCCCTAAGCAGTAAATTAAAGCAACAACTTAGTGCATTCTCACTTGCTGGCCAAATTCGAAAGTATTAATCTTAAAACCTTCCGGGAAGGATTTTTTCAGCCTTTCCTCAAAAACAGCATAAATTTCTGCTTTATGGGCATGTCTAATAATTCTGTTTGAGCAGATTTGTACTTGAGAGGCTCAAGATCAAGGCGAAGATCGCAACACACGTGGAACATTTTTATATATCAAGATTTTCAACGAAGTTATTGAGTCTCTCAAGCACAAACCTGCTCAAACAGAATTAATAGAGATGCCCTATAGTAAAACAGAAAGAATACTCACCAATATAGTAGCACCACGAATTTGCAGAGTCATGGCATACAGGGGGTAACCCCACATCAAAATCAAACATTTGTGCCCATCAGAATAGCATTGGTGTATCATCGAAACGATATATTCGATCATTTTTCTGATGAAATACTCATGCTGAAAAAAATACTCTTCGCTGCAGTTGCTGTATCTCTCCTGGTCGGCGCTATTATCTTCACCAAGCTTGGTCAGTTTACGGCGATGGGCGAAGCAGCCCAAAACATGGTGCTTCCGCCTGAAACGGTTACATCCATGCTGGTGGAAGACAGACAATGGGAACAAACAATTGTAACCACTGCTACAGTAACGGCGGTACAGGGTGTCACAGTAAGTGCCGAAACCAGTGGCAGGGTGTCGCAGATTGACTTTAAATCAGGTTCGAATGTAAAAACGGGCGAGATATTAATCCAACTGGATACCGCAGGCGAAGATGCACAACTCGCTTCAGCAGAGGCCACCTCTGCACTCGCCGAAGCGAGCCTGACCCGGGTACGTAAGCTCAGTAAACAGAATCTGACTTCGCAAGACGCTCTCGACAGTGCCGAAGCGAAAGTAAAAGAAACGGTTGCACAGGCACATAACATACGTGCACTAATCGCGAAAAAAACCATCCGAGCGCCGTTCTCCGGTCGATTGGGGCTACGACTGGTTAACCTCGGTCAAATCTTACGCGAGGGCGATGCTATCGTGTCCTTGCATACCCTCGATCCGATCTATGTCGATTTCTCAATTCCACAGAAAATGCTTCTGCGTCTGAAACCCGGTCTGGAGGTACGAGTAACCGTCGATGCCGCACCTGACGTGACCTTTATCGGCGAGATACTCGCCACTAACCCCCACGTGGATCTCGCAACGCGTAGTGTAAGAGTACGTGCCAGGATTGCGAACCCCGATGAAACATTACGGGCAGGTATGTTTGCCAACGCCATTGTGGTCATGCCAGAAAAACAAACGGTATTACCGATTATCGCAACCGCGATAGCGTATGCCACCTTTGGTGACTCGGTCTTTGTGATAGAAGATCAGAAAAACGAACAATCCGGCAAAACCGAAAAGATACTGCGCCAACAGTTCATCCGTCTTGGACAGGCACGCGGTGATTTTGTCGATGTTATCGATGGTTTGAAGGCAGGTGAGAGCGTTGTCACAGGTGGCGTCTTCAAACTGCGCAGTGGCATGAAGGTAATAATCGATAATACACTGGCACCCGAGCCCAGCCTCAATCCGCAACCGTCCGATTCCTGAGTTGTCTCGTCATGAGTAATGTTTTCACCGACCTGTTTATCCGACGACCAGTGTTAGCGATCGTGCTTAACCTGATTATTGTCATCGCCGGACTGAGTGCATGGAACTCGCTGAGCGTACGCCAGTATCCGCTCAGCGAAAACGCATCGGTACAGATTTCGACTGTTTACGTCGGTGCCAGCGCGGAGCTGGTGCGTGGTTTCATCACCACACCACTGGAACGTGCCATCGGTGCCGCCGAAGGTATCGACTACGTCGAGTCAAAAAGTCTCCAGGGTATCTCAATCATTACTGCCCGGCTCAAGCTGAATTACGACTCGACCAAAGCGTTAGCCGACATCTCGTCCAGGGTTGATCAAGTACGAAATGACCTGCCGGTCGAGTCTCAGGTGCCTGCGATCAGCGTACAGTCGGCCGACTCGGAATTCGCCGCTGCTTACCTGAGCTTTTCATCCGACATCCTTTCACAAGAGCAGATCACCGACTATCTCGACCGTGTGGTGCAACCGCGACTGTCTGCAATCACCGGTGTGCAACGCATTGAAATCTTCGGTGCGCGCACCTTCGCTATGCGCATCTGGCTCAAACCCGATCGCATGGCAGCAATGGGTATCAGCCCCTCGCAGGTGCAGCAGGCTCTCGCCGCCAACAACTATCTGGCAGCAATCGGCAGCACCAAGGGTGCTCTGGTTCAAACCAGGTTGGCAGCGAATACCGATCTTAACAGCGTCGATGAATTTCGCCGTCTGGTCATCTATCAGAAAAACGACATCATCGTGCGTCTGCAGGATATTGCAGATATCGAACTGGGCTCCGAAGACTACGACACACTGGTACGCTATTCAGGTCAGACGGCAGTATTTGCTGGTGTGTTCCCGCAACCCAATGCCAATATCATCGAGGTGATCGACGGTGTACGCGCTGAACTCGACAGGCTGCAACGCGACCTGCCTGCCGGACTCGATGCCAGCATCGGTTACGATTCCTCGGCCTATGTCAGTGATGCCATCCGTGAGGTGACTAAAACCTTGATCGACACACTGCTGATTGTGATTCTGGTGATTTTCCTGTTCCTCGGTTCATTTCGCTCGGTACTGATTCCGGTGATGGCCATCCCGGTTTCGCTTATCGGCGGCATCTTTTTGATGCAGATGTTCGGCTTCACACTCAACCTGCTAACACTGCTTGCCATCGTACTTTCTGTCGGTCTGGTCGTCGACGATGCCATCGTCATGGTGGAAAATGTCGAACGGCATCTGCGCGAGGGTCGCACGCCACGTGAAGCCGCCTTGATCGGGGCACGAGAACTGGTTGCACCGATCATCGCCATGACCGTCACGCTGGTCGCCGTGTACATACCGATCGGCTTGCAGGGCGGTTTAACGGGGGCACTGTTTCGCGAGTTCGCCTTTACCTTAGCGGGCGCGGTGACCATATCCGGCATCGTTGCACTAACCCTGTCACCCACTATGTCTGCCAATCTGCTGCGCAGCGCTGAGGATGAAGAGCGCGGCCTGACCGGTTGGCTCAATCACCGGTTCGACCGGATGCGAATCGCTTACGGCCATGCCCTCAGTGCTACCCTCGCAGCCCGACCCGCGGTGTACCTGGTATGGATAGTGCTCAGCCTGTGCACCGTCCCAATGTTCATGATGTCACCCAATGAACTGGCACCATCGGAAGATCAGAGCGTGCTTTTCGGCATCATCAATACCCCCGCCAATGTCACCACGGATCAGAACGCGATTTATTCGAAAGCAGCCGAACAGGTAATGCTCGAAGTACCGGAAACCGCACTCACCTTCCAGCTTCTGTTTCCACCATCTATCGGTGCGACGATTGGCGCTGACGGGTTCAGCGGCATGGTGGTCAAACCCTGGGCCGAACGCGATCGAACAGTGGCTCAGATTCTGCCAGGGGTGCAGGCAGAAGTATCAAAAATACCGGGCATCCAGGTGTTCATGACAACACCGCCGGCACTGCCGGGCGGCAGCAACTTCCCGATCGAGTTCCTGATCACTTCCACCGCCGACTCAAAACAGCTACTCGAATTCGCCACAACATTACAAACAAAAGCACAGGAGAGCGGGCTTTTTGCCTTCCCACCTATCATCGATATGAAACTTGATCAACCGCAGGCCACCATAACCTTCGATCGTGACAAACTTGCAGCGCTGGGACTGAACCTGTCTCAGGTAGGTGCCGATCTCGGCGTTGCCACCGGTGGCAATTACGTCAACCGTTTCAATATGGATGGTCGCAGCTACAAAGTTATTCCGCAGATTCAACGCACTGCCCGCCTCAACAGTGAGCAATTACGCAATATTCATGTGCCCGCTGAAGATGGTCAGATGGTGCCGTTGTCGGCGGTCACGCATATCGAACACGACGTGGTCGCACGCTCACTAAATCGCTTTCAACAGCTCAATGCAGTAAAACTTTCAGGCGTGAGTACCCGCACCCTGGATGACGCACTCACTTTTCTCGAACACAGCGCAGGTGAGATTCTGCCACCAGGTTACAGTTTCGATTACACCGGTGAGTCGCGCCAGTTACGTACCGAAGGCAATAAATTCATCCCCGCTTTTTCATTGGCAGTGCTGTTAATTTTTCTGGTGCTGGCGGTGCAATTCAATTCATTTCGTGACCCGTTTGTTATTCTCGCAGGATCTGTGCCACTGGCTATGTTCGGCGCACTGATTTTTACGGTGTTGAAAATACCCGACCCCAACACGCCTTACTGGACAAATGGCTGGACCACCACAATGAATATATATGCCCAGGTCGGCATGGTCACACTGGTCGGATTAATCGCCAAAAATGGCATCCTTATTGTTGAGTTCGCCAATAAATTACAGTTGCAGGGAGCAAGTAAAATCGACGCAATACACGACGCTTCAATGACACGCCTGCGCCCGGTGTTGATGACCAGCGTAGCAACCATCGCCGGGCATTTCCCACTGGTACTGGTAACCGGCGCCGGTGCTGCAGCAAGAAACTCCATCGGTCTGGTATTAGTCGGCGGTATGGCAATCGGCACCCTGTTCACGCTTTTTGTAGTGCCGTCGCTGTATGTGCTTATGGCGAAGGACAGAAGTGGAAAACAATAATTAATAAGGCTACTCAGGATACTGGCGACCTGCAATATATGGCGTGCAGAGAAGTTAGCGAGCAACACGCTCTACTATCAGGAACATCTACTATTACCCTCCCCCCTAATAAATTTGACATAGCCATCGCCACGAGGCACTATCAAAGCTGGCTTGATCAAAGCCACTGTGTCCGCAGAAAGGGCTGCGCCCAAGATCCACGATAGTACTCAACACGATGTAATTCCCTTTTCCATCTGACTGGCGGACACAGATAGTAGAAAAGGTAATTAACATGAGCGAACCCAAATCGCGCCACGATACTCCGTTTCGAATTAATCTCGAACAACAAAAAAACGCGCTAAAGAACTATTAAAAGCTTTCCACTCTGCTGAAAACTCTGCCCTTTCACGTTTCAAACAACACCACCCAAAATACGAAAAATATAGATATTCCCAATCTATTCCTGACAAGAGAACAGCCCAGCTAAGTGATGCACAACTTGTTATTGCCCGTGAGCTAGGCCTGCCCAGCTGGCCCCGGTTAAAAGCACATATAACGTCGATGATGCAAGCGAGTCATGCAATAAAAGTGAAGGCTTCAGCACCTGATGCAGAATTCAAAACGTTACATATCCGTTGTGGAACCGACCTGAAAAACACGTTACCCACTGCTGGTTTTAATGGCGACTTTCTTGAATATTCGGACCCTTATGGTCAAGGCCCAATCCTTTTAAACGATAACTTTATAAATACTCGCGCTAAGTATCTTCACG
The DNA here is from genome assembly GCA_964485705.1 of uncultured Thiotrichaceae bacterium. Classification (GTDB taxonomy): domain Bacteria; phylum Pseudomonadota; class Gammaproteobacteria; order SZUA-229; family SZUA-229. Next base: position 7,422 of record CAZALW010000055.1, on the reverse strand, counting down.
AAGCGTATGACCCTCTATTTGAAAACCTACCAGACGACAGTCGCTTGGCGAAATCACTGGATAGTACACGTACTTATTTAGAGCTTGCACACGATAAACTAAAACATGCAGCACAACAGTATACGCGTGTCGTATTCTGGTTTGAGCATGATAGTTATGATCAACTGATATTAGCCAAACTACTATCATATTATGCTAATCACGACGTTCCTGAAAAATTGGAGATGATTTCCATTAATCACTTTCCAGGCTCAGCACGATTCATCGGCCTGGGGCAATTGCCACCAGAGGCCATTCGACTGCTCTGGCAGCAGCGACAAGCTGTTACTCAGCAACAGTTAAAATTAGGTGGACGGGTATGGAATGCACTGGGAGAATCTAGCCCACTATCGTTGTACAATATTATAAAGTCAAAAGACATCAAACACTTATCCAATATGAGCGCTGCGTTGCAGCGTCATCTTCAAGAATTGCCCTCCACCAACAATGGCTTAAGTCTGACTGAACAACTAAGCCTTGAAATGCTTATTGAAAAGAGTTTTACCGCAGGCCAGTTGTTCAAAAAACTGCTAACAGATCGCGACCCACTGCCCTGGCTTGGCGATATTATGTACTGGTTCATTCTTCAATCAATGACGCAAGTCTCTCAACCGGTTTTTGAAATACCCAGCTCTGATTTAAATAAACCATGGCATGAATGTTTATTAACTATTACCGATACTGGAAAAGAGGTATTGGCTGGAACACAGGGGTGGTTATCATTAAATCCTCCAGAGCGTTGGCTGGGAGGCATCAAGTTACGCGCCAGTCATCCATGTTGGCACTGGAATGATAAAGAAATGCGACCGGTTTTAATCACACAAGCAACTTATTAACAGTCAAAAACTGACCAGAATTATTGTACTTGAATACGGAGGTCTTCTTCATGCCATGAGTTGTTCGCTCAAACCACATTAGTCAAGGTCACCATTGAGGTGTGTTCTGGAGCGTTGAGAAAAAAGCTTTAAATATCTTCTTGTGCAAAGTTAAATTAATCAACCATCTGTAGTGGTATAACAATAGCATTTTAAAATTAACCATTAAAATATAACAACAAGTACGTATCGCTAATTTTCTTTTAGCCTTTTCATAACGTTTAACACAATAGAATCACATCTATTACCAGCAAACTCATGCAAACTTAACCCGGTTTTATCAATATGTTGTTCAAATATCTTCTGTAGTAATCGCTTAGCACGCAGATAACGAGTTTTCACCACCTCCTCAGTTACATCGAGCGATTGCGCAGTTTCTTTTGTGCTTAACTGCTGTATAGCACGCATCATATAAACACAGCGGTTACCGACGGGTAACTTGTCAATGGCTTTTTCTAACAGGTGATGAAGTTGCTCAGCTGCGACTACGTCTATGGGTTGTGTATCGCAAATGGGCTCATTAGATTCATACATAGGATCATCCAGAGTGTAATTGACACGGCGTAGTTTTCGAAGACGCATCAATGCTTCATTGGTCACAATACGGGATAACCAGCTAGCAAAACCATCTGGACCGTTAAACGTGTTCAGCTGGTAATAAGATTTAATATAGGCATCCTGCACCGCATCCATGGCTTCATACTCTTCTTTTAATATGCTTCTAGCGATACGATAGAGACGTTGGTTATAACGACGCATGATAATTTCAAACGCATCGACATTGCCTTCAAGGACACGTTTAATTATGTCGTGATCCGTTTCTAAGCTTGCCAGTTTAGCTTTATGCTCAGTTTCAGTTTCCATATTGGTAAATTGATTTATTTGCATATTGTATTTTTTTCATTTAATTGGCTTAGGTAAGAAACCAGCTGTTGACGCTGTTTTGCAGAAGAGATGCCAACAAACCCCATGCTGGTACCGGGCACCATTTTCAAAGGTGAGACAAGAAATTGATCTAATGTTTCTCTTGTCCAGACAATTTTGGAATTTGCCATTGCTTTTGTGTATGTGAAATTTTTCACGCTACCAGCAACGCTTCCCAGTATCCCACAATGTTTTGGACCGGTCCGGTTATAGTCAGGCGCGTGACAACCAGTGCACTGCACATAAAGCCGCTCACCTGCACTGATCTCCATATCAGAAAATGCATTATCCATACTGAAAAAAAAACAAATGAGTAAACCGACTAATTTTAATAATATTTGCATTAGCACTTATGAGAAAAAAGCGCCCGGCACAGGATCAAGCCCCAGTGCCTGACGTAATATTGCCCAATGCATCGCTTCATCAGCAAGTATACTAGCTGCCGCTTTAGCCAGGTCACTATTATTAAATAACGGAATTGCTCCTGCGTATGCACTAACCGCACCTCGCTCTAAACCTGCTGCAAAAGTTAACACATTTTTTTCAGTCTTTAACTTATGTACTGGAAAATCATAGTTAGATTTGGCATCAATCGCATCACCCCCCAGAGTCTGTACTGTACTAGCAAGCAATTCAATATGCTCTTTATGATGCCCCTGAAACTGGATGGCCACATTGAACACACCTTTGCTAAGCAAACCGCTTTCAGCACCTAATTGATAGGCGGCGACTGCTTCATGCTCTGCAGCAATTGCCGTATTTAAAATTCGTATGTCCTGTTCCTGTAAATCACTATTATCCGCGCTCATCGCCTTCACTGGTGTCATGCCACTCATCAACGCTATCGCGGTACCAGATAAAACAAATTTTCCAGAATGTCCAAGGAAACTACGACGATCCAGTGTTATTGATTTTTCTACTTTATTACTCATTTATATTCTCCAGTTATTTTTATTAAGCCAGTATTTAAACTGCTTATATATGAGATGCGCTACAGAAGAAAAAAGTGACATTAGTTTTTACTACTACTCAGCGAGTAGTTAAAACAGAGGGTAACTGCTCAGATTGCTCCTGAGAATCGTCAGATCAAGGCGAAAAATGTGAGCTTACACGTGTAAGCGTCCCGTCTTTGATCAAATTCTGTTTAACGCAGAGTTGGCGGTTTTCAGGGGCTAGCTGAGTAGTTACGATAATTAAATGTAACCCATTACTCCGCACATGCATCTGTATTAGTAGTACTTGAAAATTACAGGAGATAAAAATGAATACTTTCCATAATAAAACAACACAATTTGCAACACCTATCTTTTCCTTATCGATAAGCTTGATAATGACATTATTATTGTTATTGACAGGATGCAGTAGTAATAACACTGCTGACACTAATACGAACACGGCATTTGATCCAAAGGCGACATTTCGTTTTGACACCTTTGGAGATGAAGCACTCTGGACTGACGTGCTAAAATGGAATGAAGTCATTACCACCATTAACCCTGTCACCGCACTTGCTGTTGGCCTGAAAGTTGACTCTGAAGCACTGCCTCCGGGACTACTGGATACTGCAGATTTAACCTCAGCAGAAACCACATTGGCATTACTCCAACTGGATGCTGTCGTTGGCATTAAAGCCACCGTTGAAGCAGACGGCACTGTTAGTAAATTTGGTATTACCTGTGCACTTTGTCACTCAACCGTAGATGATTCTGTCGCCCCGGGCATTGGTAAACGGCTAGATGGATGGCCCGCTCGTGATCTTGACCCTGGGCTCATTATCTCACTTTCTCCATTTTTTGATGATAAACCCGAACAACGTGCAGTTCTACAATCCTGGGGACCGGGTAAATACGACCCTTACTGGAATATGGATGGTATTAACAATCCTGTGCTTATAGCACCAGCCTATGGCCTAAAAGATGTGGCGCTGGAAACTTATACTGGTGAAGGCCCAGTCTCATACTGGAATAGTTATATTGCTGTTACCCAAATGGGCGGTCAGGGTAATTTCCAAAGCGATCATCTCAATCTTAATATTCAGGTAGCAGAAGATTTAGTCACACCAAAATTACCCGCTCTACTGGCTTATCAGAATAGTCTTGAACCACCAGCACCACCCCAGGGTAGTTTTGATACCAATGCAGCGCTACGCGGTAAAGCTGTTTTTGAAGGCAAAGCGACCTGTGCCAGCTGTCATTCAGGTGAAAACTTTACCGATGCGGCAACCACTCTGCATGATGCCTTTGAAACCGGCAGTGACCCCTTATATGCAACACGAGGAGTCACCAAACAATACAGAACCACACCATTAAAAGGAATATGGCAACACCCTCCTTATTTTCACAATGGTGCACACGCTACACTTCTAGACCTGGTTGAACATTACGATATTGTTTTAGCTACGGGGTTATTAGATGAAGAAAAAAACGATCTTGTTGAATTTTTGAAATCCTTATAACAAAATAAATGTTCACCCTGCTTAGATGAGAATAAACACCCTCATTTAAGCAGGGCACACATCCAGGTTAGTTTTTTTCTGATACGAATAGATTGCCAAAATCAGCATTGCAGTTTTAACAAGTTTGGAATAATTGCGCTTAATCAAAACATCCCTGGCGGGTGTTTTATTTTTTTCCAGGGCTTGGAATGTATTCCTGACCAACATAAGCCAAAGTTGTAACTCAACCCCTTAAATTTAATGCTCTACTGATTAATACTTAAGCCTCACCGCTTGCAGGACTTCTCCAGTGTGTGAGTTTTCTGCAAAAGCAATAATACTTAAATCACTTTTTTTCCATTCGGGAGCAATAATGAAAACATGCTCTGTTTCTAACTTGTTTTCTGGCCGACTCTGAAAGTATGGTGTCGATAACTTTCTCACAACATAATCATGCCGCAATAACTCACCCTCATTCTCGCCCGCCTTCACCTCACTGGTTAAATTATTTTCAACCACGGCAAAATAATACCCGACGTCTTTCGCTTCGCTGCGACTGATGTCTGATTTTAATAACAGATGTAACTTGCCATCACCGTGTATAACTGTCAGCTCAAGATCGACCGATGCTTTTTGTTTAACCAGCTTGCTTATATCATCACTCAAACCTGTATAACGGCGATAATCCTCTCCAAGCAATAGGAATTGCGGGGTATAGATAAAACTACTGTTATGTTTATGTGCCTGATCTCGCTGCCGCTGGTCATATTGTTTATCAGCAAAAGGATCCTGCCACCCGATATAATCCCAGTAGGTAACATGGAACGCCATAGGTATTAACTGTTTACCACTTATGCCGGCATCTTTTAGGCGACTTAAAAACCGATCCGCAGGCGGACAACTGCTACAACCCTCCGAGGTATATAATTCGAGCAATACCACCCGGTTTTGCGGGCTTTTCACCGTTTTCACCTGTTCATTAACGATAAGAGTTATGGTATCGTCCTTCGCCAGTAAATTTAACGGGAGAACAAGTATTATCAGTAAAAATAATTGTTTCATAAGCTCTGTGACAGGATAGTTATCGATAAATTCCGATGCTTCATTTCGTCATCCATTTTTTTGGCGACCAGAATGTTCAGGAAATCATCAAGGTATTGTTGCTGTTGCATGCTTATGGGGTAGATGGCAAGGTGAAGACGAAACTCTAGATAACTGTAGCATCATAGTCATGCCCGCCATTGAAACAATGAAATCTGTACATGAACGTATGCCAGCAATTATTGCACCACTAGTCTCAAGGAAACCTCACAAAAAATGATGACGAGCGCTGTATCAAGCGGTAGAAGAATATATACATCCAGAAACGTGTTTATTTGTCAGCGGTAAAAATAATGTGATTTTTTGAAATGATGACATAGGTGGACTTGAACCACCGACCCCGGCATTATGAAAATCAACCTGAGAAACACACTTCCAAACTAATCAATTGCTTATGGCGCTTGCCTGCCTATAATTGACTGTAAATAACGGTAAAATAACCTTGATTTGGTACAAATCTGGTACAGCCCTATTCTTAAACATCTATTCGAATATCGGATAATTAAGTCTACTTGAGTGTCCGCCACCCTAAGCTGACTGTCGTGAACATCTACTTGAACTCATATTCCCCTTGTATTTGGAGTCTTTTGTCAGTGCGTTATTGCTTGACGCAGTTATTGGCTGTATAACACTCTATATTCGGGAGATATGCGGAACTGTATATTGACGTGGTCAACCTTTTTATGACAACCCAGTTAAGCGGCTTCTTTCATTTCAGTTAATTGTTTTTCATAATCATTTGGGCACATGTAATCTAGTGTTGAGTGCAAACGATATGAGTTATAAAACATAGATATATAATTCAATATATCCTGCTGGGCTTCATATCGAGTTTGATAATTCCTCCAGTGAACCCGATCCTGTTTCAAGCTACCGAAAAAGCTCTCAGCAACCGCATTATCCCAGCAGTCACCTTTAGCACTCATGCTACCGTTAATGTCGTGCGCTTTGAGTAGTTTTCTGAACGCCTTGCTGGCATACTGTGAACCACGATCTGAATGATGGATCAGTCCTGCCTTCGGTTTTCGTTGCCATATAGCCATCGTCAATGCGTCACAGACTAACTGCGCCTTCATTCGTGAACCCATGCTCCAGCCGACCACTTTTCTTGAATACAGGTCGATGACCACAGCCAAATATAGCCAGCCTTCCTGTGTCCAGATATACGTGATATCTGCAACGTAAACACGGTCAGCTTCAGCCACATCAAACTGTCGTTGCACCAGGTTATCAAACACCGGTTGCTTATGATTGCTGTTGGTTGTCACTTTGTATTTCTTGCGGTGACGTACCTGTACATCTGCTTCTCTCATCAGCTTTCTAGCCTTGTTGCGACTGATAGGGAAACCCAGAGCATTCAGTGCCTTCTTCATGCGGCGACTGCCATAGGTATCATCACTTGCCTTCGCGACTTCTTTAACCAGCCTCAGCATTTCCTGGTGCTCAGGATCAACGGGCTTATTTTCCCTGTTACACCGATAGTGGTAGTAACACTGACGGATGACACCCAGTACCTGACACATCAGGTACACTGGATAGGTATTCTTGTATTGGGTGATAAACGAGTATTTCACTTCGTTTCGGCTGCGAAGAATACCGTCGCCTTTTTTAAAATATCTTTCTCCATTTGCAGCTTTTTAACTTGTGCTTTCAGTGTTCTGATTTCTTCCTGAACAGGTGTTAGCTTGCCATTACCTCTGAATGCCTGGCCATCATCTGACTGTGACTCCTTGACCCAGCGACCCAGCATATTGGTATTTATTTCCAAGCTTCGGGCTGCTTCTATTCGGCTGTAATTCTGCTCTAGAACCAGACTCACTGCATCCAGTTTAAATTCTTTTGAATATTTCTTTCGTGTTACCATTTTGATTTCCTCAGTTAAGTAAATTATCCTTAACTGAGTTGTAATAATCAATTAGACCACGTCATATCTCTGTTAGCCGAGCTTCCGTATATCTACCTAAAATCAGGAGTTATGCGGCGCTGTATATTTAACTGTTGAACTAAACCGCTACGCGGTAGCTTTAATCCCCCTAACTTTTTACGTTT
>CAZALW010000054.1:2380-14142 GCA_964485705.1 uncultured Thiotrichaceae bacterium | reverse complement strand
TGGATGGGCAGACGGATACGCAAAAAACTGATTAAAACACAAGCCACAAAGTCAGAGGCTTCTTAGTTCTTTAAATGCATTTCTATTAATGCCATCCTTAGGTTTGTTAATGCGACTTCCATATCGCACAATTCTGTTTCAGCTATTTTCTAGTAACTTAACAGCAATTCAACACAGCGGAATTGCTGTTAAGTACAGCACATTGATATATTTTAAAAACTAGCCATACGCTAGCGCAGGATTAGCTTCAGCTTTAAACTTATTTCTTAATTCCTCTGCAACTGCATACTCATTTAAAGACTTAACAAGCTCCCTGCCTATTGCGTATGCTAAATTCACCGGCACAGCATTTCCAATCTGTTTGTATATCTGGTTCATGCTTCCTTCAAATAACCATTCATCAGGGAAAGTTTGTATTCTTGCATACTCCCTAGTTTGAAAAGGGCGCGTTTTATCTGGGTGGCACCTTTCTGTTTGTTTTTGCGCAGGTGAGGTTGTTAATGTTAAGCAAGGTTCATCCCAACTAATACGTCTTGCCATACCTGTTTTTCCGCCACCCAAATAATAACTTTTAAGCATATATTCTTTTTGTACTTCTATTGGTAAGTCTCGCCAATAGCCACCTGGAGGTATCATATCCATTATCTCTTTTTTTCTAGCGGGGTACTCTTGTCCGGCAGATTCAGCAACATCTGTATCAAAAAGTTCGCCAGCTTTAAGAGCAGACGATAAATTCATCATTTTATTGCCAGGCTTGGGATAATTAAATTTAATGCCACTGCCTTTTTTTACGCCTATCAAAAATAGCCGCTCTCTCTTTTGTGGTACTTTATAAAAAACAGCTTTTATCACTTTAGGCGTTAAAACGTCATAACCCAATTCTTCTAAAATATGAATCATTGATTGCAGAGTTCTTCCCTTCTCGTGAGAGACAAGGCCTCTAACGTTTTCTCCAACGCAAATTAAAGGCTCTACTTCTTTTACTGTTCGAGCAAATTCATAGAACAATGTGCCTCGTGCATCTTTTAGTCCTCTTTTTTTACCGGCATAGCTAAACGACTGGCAAGGAAAACCACCCGTTACAATATCAATTTGACCTTTATAAGATTTAAAAGATTGTTTTGCAACATCACCCTCTATAACATTCCAGTTTGGCCGGTTTTTACGCAATGTTTTACAAGCCCATGGGTCAATTTCATTCAATAACTTACAAGATAAGCCTGCCTTTTCAAGTCCTAATGCCAGGCCACCAGCACCAGCAAATAACTCTAAAACTGAAAAAGGTTTTATTGGTACATTGTAGTCTTCTGCTGTTTCTCTTACACTGTGAACCATGTCTACATCGACATAGGGTTTTAAAGACTCTGGCGAATAAACTCGATATGTATTAGGCATCCGGGTAGCTTTTAATTTGCCATTTTCGTCCCACCGCCTCAGTGTCTGTTTAGATACAGAAAGCATCTCTGCTGTTTCCGATAAAGAGTAGTAATTTTTCATGATAAAGTTAATCAAGGTTATACATGGTTACTGATAATAAACGGTTTTGCATATGAATCAAGCAGAAAAAGACATGATTTTAAAAAAAGCACAAAAATGGTTTAGGGAAAGCATTGCAGAAAACCATATCAAAAATACAAAAAAGCTAAAAGACATCTCTAAATTTGACGTAAACCCGTTTTTAGCCGTTTACTTATCTAATTTTCTAACGGGCAACGCAAAACCAGAAAGTATTGCCAAAGCACTGGTATATCCACGCGCCTTAGGCACTTCAATAACGACTTCCTTTGGCACAAACATCCAAAAATTCACCAATGAGGTTCTATCCTCCTTTGGTAGTACAACCTCTGGCATAGACATCGAATTCATCGACCAAATAAACAAAAATAAAATTTACTGCCAACTTAAATCTGGACCAAACACCATAAATAAAGATGACGTTGAAACCATAGCCGGTCACTTTAAAAAAGTTATTCATCTTGGGCGTACAAACAATTTACGGATCACACATGATGATATGGTTGTTGGCATAATCTATGGTGATGCTGCTAGTCTTAATGGTCACTACAAGCGTATTACCACCGATTACCATTACCCAATTTATATTGGCCAAGATTTTTGGCACAGACTGACTGGTGAAAAAGATTTTTATACAGACCTTATACATGCCATAGGAAAAGTTGCAGCAGAAGCTGATTTTACCAAAGAATTAAAAGACGTAATAAAAGAGCTGGCTAAAACTCCCGAAGTTAAGCGCTTAGCAAAACATTAGGCTATGTCACCGTTAAGTGTTGAATTTTTGTAAATATTTAGCCTATCGCCATGATTAGGATGCAGGCCATTGATTTATCAGGCCTCTGCAACATGGCCATAATAATAGAAGCGGGCAGTGGAGCTTACATGGACGTATTTACAGCGACCTGAGTAGTGGCACAAGGATGTGCCGTTCACGAACCAAAGGACGGATAAATCAATGACCGGCATCCTTTTTTTAAGCTATTCTTAATAGCTACGAAAATTCAACACTTAACGGTGACGTAGCCAAACATTAACAAGTCGGGTGAACAAGATACCACTTATCCAAGCCATGTTTATGTTGTAACAGCCACTTTTTACGTCACCTTACTTTTTCAAGCCTCTGCTTTTCCAAAGTAAAAATACCGCAGGAATCACCACCAGCGTTAATACCGTGGCACTGACCATCCCACCAACCATGGGGGCGGCGATTCGGCGCATCACTTCTGACCCTGTGCCACCCACCAGCATTACTGACATCAAGCCAATTATAATAGTGGCAACGGTCATTAAGATAGGACGCACTCTTAGCAATGCACCATCAATGACCGCCGCACGAACATCGGCAATACTCATCGGCACACCGGCTTTATCTGCCTGTTGTTGGTGTTTTTCAAGCGCCTGGTTCAGGTACACCAGCATGATGACACCAATTTCTACTGCCACTCCCGATAAAGCGATAAAACCAACGCCGACAGCAATGGACAGATTGTAATCCAGTAGATACAACAACCAGAAACCACCCACCAGCGCTAATGGCAAAGTACCCATAATGATAACGACCTCAGTCAAACGACGAAAGCTCATGTATAACAGCAAGACAATAACCACCAGTATTAGCGGTATGACGGTGGTTAAACGTTGTACTGCACGAACCATAAATTCATATTGACCGGACCAGGAAATAGAATAACCTGCTGGCAGCTTTATTTTATCTGCCACTGTTTGTTGTGCCTGCTGCACATATGACCCCAGGTCGCGCCCTTCAATATCGATATAAATCCAGCCATTAAGCCGTGCATTTTCAGTTTTAATCATTGCCGGCCCGCTGTCGATACGAATATCAGCAACTTCTGCCAGTGGGATATGCGCACCCGCTGGCGTGACGATAGCCAGATTACGCAAGTCTTCCAGTGAATCTCGCACATCACGTGGATAGCGTACATTAATTGGATAACGCTCCAACCCTTCCACTGTGGTGGCAACACGCATGCCACCCACTGCGGTTTTGACGACTTCCTGAATGTCGGCAATATTGAGTGCAAAACGCGCTGCTTCAGATCGTTTAATGTCAATGATGACGTATCGCCCACTGGCAACACGTTCGGAATAAACCGATACCGTACCCTCAACCTCTGCCAGTACTTTTTCTATTTGCTGGCCAATTTCCTGTATCACAGTTAAATCCGGCCCCGCCACTTTGATGCCTACCGGCGTTTTGATGCCGGTCGCCAGCATATCAATGCGGTTTTTAATTGGCATTACCCAGGCATTGCTTAAACCCGGAAACTGAACCAGTTGATCCAGCTCTTTTTTGAGCTTGTCCATGGTCATGCCTTCTCGCCACTGATCTCGCGGTTTGAGCAGGATGGTGGTTTCGATCATGGTGAGTGGCGCGGGGTCGGTGGCGGTTTCTGCCCTGCCCATTTTTCCAAAAACACGTTTTACCTCAGGCACGGTTTTTATCAACTTGTCGGTTTGTTGCAACAGTTGCTGCGCTTTGCCAATAGACACCGCCGGAAAAGTACTGGGCATGTATAACAGGTCACCTTCATCAAGTTCCGGCATAAATTCTGTACCCAGCTGGCTAAGTGGCCACCAGCTGGCAATGACAATAAACAGAATGAGCGTCAACACTGTTTTGGGTGCATACAATGCCAGTTTGATAAAAGGACGATACGACGCTATCAGTACGCGGTTAACCGGGTTTTTATGTGCAGGCGTTATCCGTCCACGAATGAAGTAACCCATCAATACCGGCACCAGGGTAATCGCCAAACCGGCAGCCGCTGCCATGGCGAAGGTTTTGGTGTAGGCCAACGGCGAAAACATGCGACCTTCCTGCGCTTCGAGAATAAACACCGGTAAAAAACTCAAGGTGATAATGAGCAGTGAAAAAAACAAGGGTGGACCAACTTCTTTTGAGGCTTTTGCGATTATCTGCCAGCGATTTGTTTCATCAACCTTTTCCTTCTCCATGTGTTTATGCACGTTTTCTATCATCACTATGGCAGCATCAACCATGGCACCAATGGCAATGGCAATACCGCCTAATGACATAATGTTGGCATTAATGCCCATGCGCTGCATGATAATAAAGGCAACCAATATGCCAACGGGCAAGGACACAACGATAACCAGCGCCGAACGAAAATGAAAAAGAAATAACGCACAGACAAGGGCAACCACAATAAACTCGACAATCAATTTATGGCTTAACGAGGTAACAGCACGGTTGATTAAAGCAGAACGATCATAAACTTCTACTATTTCCACACCATCGGGCAAACCTCGTGACAATTCGGCCAGTTTTTCTTTCACAAGATTAATTGTAGTCAGCGCATTCTCGCCATAACGCATCACTATAATACCGCCGACCACTTCTCCCTCACCATCAAGCTCGCCGATACCCCTGCGTAGCTGCGGACCTAAACGAATCTGCGCAACGTCTTTTAATAAAATAGGTGTGCCCTGCTGGTTAACACCGAGTGGGATATGACGCAGATCATCCAGTTCATCAATGTAGCCAGTTGCCCGCACCATGTATTCTGCTTCTGCCATTTCGATGACTGAAGCACCAGCCTCCTGATTGGCGCGTTGAATTGCCTGCCTGATTTTTGCTAGCGGCATATTGTAAGCACGCAAACTATCCGGGTCGAGCACCACCTGATAGGTTTTAACCATACCGCCAATGGTCGCCACTTCGGACACACCGGACACGGTTTGTAATTCATACTTTAAAAACCAGTCCTGAATACTGCGTAACTGTGACAGATCATGCTCACCCGTTCGATCCACCAGTGCATACTGATAAACCCAACCAACACCGGTAGCATCCGGCCCGAGTTCGGGTTTGGCATCTGCTGGCAATTTACTGGCAACCTGACTCAGGTACTCCAGCACGCGTGAACGTGCCCAGTACAAGTCGGTGCCATCTTCAAAAATAACGTAAACATAGGAGTCACCAAAAAAGGAATAACCGCGCACATTGGTGGCTTTGGGAACGGACAGCATGGCGGTGGACAATGGATAGGTCACCTGGTCTTCCACTACCTGCGGAGCCTGTCCCGGATAGCTGGTTTTTATGATAACCTGCACATCGGACAAGTCCGGTATCGCATCCAGCGGGGTTTGTTTTATCGCATTAATGCCCAGACCGACTAGAATAAAAGTCAGCATTAGCACCATGAAGCGGTTGCTAATTGACCAGTCAATGATTTTTTCAATCATTAGTCCTTCTCCTCCTGATTCATGCCATCATGAATCATCACATCCGTCATCACTACATCTGTCAAACGCCTTAAACTACCGCGCATACTGGCTTCAGAGTCAATCAAAAACTGGCCGGATACCACGATATTTTCTTCTGCCTGCACACCCTTGATAATTTCTACATAGTTGCCACTTTCGATACCAGCCAATACCTCACGCGCTTCAAACTTGCCCTCACCAAGTGCAATAATTACCCGCTCTTCATTTCCGGTTCTAATTAAACCTTCAAGCGGAATAACGATAGTCTCCTGTGTTGCACCACCATATATTTTCACTCTGGCGAACATATTGGGTTTTAACCATTCACCCGGATTATCAAACCGCAGGCGAACTTTTAAGGTGCGTGTTTTCGGATCCAGACTGGGGTAAATATATTCAACCTTACCAGCCCAGGTTTTTCCTGGAAGATAGGACAATTTCACTTCTGCCATCTGCCCCACTTCAACCCAGGCGGTCTGACGTTCAAAAACATCTGCCAGCAACCAGACGCTGGATAAATCAACAAGAGTCATTATTTCCATTTCAGGTTTCACAAACATACCTTCACGAACAGACAGTTTAGAAACCACACCGTCATGGTGTGCATAAATAGAAATACGCTGTTTTACTTTTCTGGTTTTTTGTAACTGCTTAATATGACTGGCAGAAATACCCAATGAAATTAACCGCTGTTTTGATGCCTGAATTAATCCTGCATTGCCTGTTGTTAATGCAGAGACTAATTCATCCTGTGCGTTAACCAATTTTGGTGAATACAGATCAAACAGAAAATCACCTTTTTTAAACCTGTCACCTTCAGACTCAACAGCAAGATTTTCTATCCAGCCTTCTGTTCGCAGATGCACATGCCTGACTTTTGATTCATCATAATTGATGTAAGCAACGGTATTGATGGCTCGCCATAATTTACTTAGCTCAGCCTTTTGTGTTCTAACACCCAGGTTTTGTACCACCGCAGGTGAAATTAATAGTGTATTATCCTCACCATTAGCACTAACGTAAAATGGAATCAGATCCATGCCCATTGGTGACTTACCGGGTTTATCGCGGCGGTAATTAGCATCCATGGGCGCGACCCAGTATAAAATTTCCTGTTCATTGTCAGTGGCGTAAGCTACAGACAAAAAAGAAAGAGAGCTTAAGCTCGCGGTAAAAATCAGGCATAAGAAAACCAGACCGGATTTTTTTATTATAAGTGTTTTCATTTTGCCTCTCCGGTAAGATATAACAAACGTGCTTTAGCACGTGAGCGATCGACGCGTACCCGCAAGTCAGCCAGTTTCACATCCAGCTCAGTCATTCGTGAGCGCATCAAAGTCGTAAATTCAGTAACCCCACTTTGATAAGCTCTGAGTGAAGCCTCTGCATTATTTTTAGCCGAGGCTAACAGTTCTTCATGGTACAATTTTTGACGTTGTCCCAGTCGCTTATAAACAGCCAGATCTTTTTCAAGCAAACGTTTTAACACTCGTAATTTATTATCCAGCTGAAACTGTGCAGCACTGGTTTTTTCAATATTGGCAGACACCTGTTTGTCCTGCCTGTTGGCAGTAAACAAGGGGATGTCCAAAGTAACCATTGCTGCCAGCATATCGGCTCGATCACTGCCATCCGGGTTTTCACCAAAGCGTTTACGGTATTCTACAAATGCGTTCAAGCCCGGACGGTAACCCTGTTTTGCTATCGCTATCGTGCTGCGACTGGCATTAACTTTTGCAGCCTGCATGACAACAGCCGGATGTTTTATCAGCAATGAATTAATGTCAGTGGTATCGGGTATAACGGGTAACACTGGTAACTTTTCATCCATTGTTTGATATGCCAGCTCACCTATCCATTGTCTTAGTGCTGCTCGATATTCATCCTGCTTACCCAACGTTTTTACCAAACGATCTTCCAGCCGTGAAAGCTCAAGGTCGGCTTGTAATACATCCTGCTGTTTCACCCGTCCTGCGGCATAATGCGCTTCGGTTATCTTCACCAGAGATGTAAACAATGCTCGATTGTTTTTGATGATTTTTTCTGTCTGCAATTCATAATACAGATTGAGGTACACTTCACGCAGATCACGAATTATTTTCAGGTTTTCGTCATCCGCCTGTGCCAGTGAAGACTTAGATAGCCAGCGCGACTGCTGCTGTTTGTATTGCAGGCTATCGCCCTTCGGGAAGGCCTGTTGCACACCCAGACGAAGCTGCGTGCTCGGCTCCTGCGTGGTGCTAAAAGTATCAACTGGCAGGTTAAACAGTCCAAGTCGAAATTGTGGATCAGGTAAAGTATTATCGACTATTGATTGCTCATCAAATGCCCGTGATGATGCCAGGTAGCTTTTCACCATCGGGTCATCCGTTAAAGCCAGCTGTTCAGCCAGCTTTAAATTTAATGCAGATACGTTATAACTAAACACTAAAACCAGAGCAGACAGGCAAGCTAGCAACCACGTTTTAGCATGAAAAAGTTTTGATAAAGTTGATTGACACATTGCCAACCTCCGTAAAAAAATGGATAGACACCACGCTGCTTCACCAGCAACGGGACGCGTTTATTTTTTACGAGAGTATTAGCGGAGGCCGCGAAGGCGGGGAAAGTGTTCTTAGCAGGAGTACTGCAGAATACAGGGTTATTTTTTCAGCATTAACAAACACAGGGGAATAAGGAGAAGCCTGCATGAGCAGTGAAACCGTCATGCCCATATCACAATTACCAGCACAACGACTGGTATCACAACAACAGCATTGATGCTGGCTTTGTTGAGATTGATTTATATGGTCTGGAATAAAACCTGCTTGAGATTGATGCATCTGATGCATCGAAGCAGTTGATGACATATCATCCATATCACAATGTGAAACCGGTTCAGCCAATACACTACGCATCGGCGCAAACATCAATAAAATGATGAGTACATAACGTAATAAATTGTTTTGTTTAATGTTCACAGAGTAATAAGCTATTTTTCATTATCAATCAATGCTTTCAAGAAGTAAAAACTTAGTCCAAAGCAAAAATAAGAAGTTCCTTAAAGCTTACAACATAAAACATACAACTTACAACTGCTTGTTAATCAATTGTTAATCAAACGGATGATTCAGGATAATGGTTTCATCACGCTCCGGCCCAGTTGAAACAATATCCACTGGCACACCAACCATTTCTTCCAGCCGTTTCAGATAGTTTCTGGCATTTTCTGGCAACTCATCAAGTGTCTTTGCGCCTACTGTTGATTCAGACCAACCAGGCATTGATTCGTACACCGGCTCACAACATTCAATGGCATCCGCGCCTAGTGGTGGCATATGCAGGCATTCACCTTGATAGTTATAGCTGGCACACATTCTGATGCTTTCCAGTCCATCCAGCACATCCAGCTTGGTAATACACAAGCCAGTCAGGCTATTAATCTGCGCAGCGCGACGTAAAGCCACTGCATCAAACCAGCCACAACGGCGATCACGACCGGTGGTGGCGCCGACTTCACGCCCGACAGTTGCCAGATGCTGACCAACTTTCGGATCGTCCTTATCATCATCAAATAGCTCGGTTGGAAACGGACCAGCACCGACTCGTGTGGTGTAGGCTTTGGTGATACCTAATATGTAATCTAAATCTTTCGGACCGATGCCACTACCGGTACAGGCACCGCCCGCTGTGGTATTGGAAGAGGTAACAAAAGGATAGGTGCCCTGGTCAATATCGAGTAAGGTTCCCTGTGCACCTTCAAACATGATGCTTTTGCCTTGTTTGCGGTAACCGTCAATAATTCCAGGTACGTCGGCAATTAGTGATAACAGTTTGTCGCGATAAGACAGCACGCCATCAAGCACACTCTGGTAATCCACTTCATCGCGTTTAAAGTAATGTTTAAGCGTGAAGTTATGGTATTCCATGACTCCGCTAAGTTTTTCTTTGAATTTTTCCAGATCTTTTAAATCTGCCAGACGTATACCACGACGTGAGACCTTGTCTTCATAACATGGGCCAATACCACGACCAGTAGTACCGATTGCTGCTTTGCCTCGTGCAATCTCACGCGCCTGATCGAGCGCAATATGATAAGGCAGAATTAATGGACAGGCTTCGGAAATACCAATGCGCTCACTGGCAGGAATACCGCGTTTCTCAAGTTCACCCAGTTCTTTGAATAAAGCATCAGGCGATAACACCACACCGTTACCAATCAAACACAACACATTGTCACGTAATATGCCAGAGGGGATTAAATGTAACACAGTTTTTTCGTCACCGATGACTAAAGTATGGCCGGCATTGTGTCCGCCCTGGAAGCGTACTACTGCTGCTGCCCGGTCGGTTAACAAATCGACAATTTTACCTTTGCCCTCATCGCCCCATTGGCTTCCGAGTACGACTACATTTCTTGGAGCGGCATTTCTTGCTTCGGCATTTTTAGACATGGTTAAACCTTATATTTATGAATATAATTCTTGTTGCTTAATTGTTATAAAAAAGAAAAAACAAATATTAAGTTTTTATTTGCGTTCATTTGCGGAAAATAAATTTTAGTCTTTTACAACCCATTGCCCATCCACCAGGCACAAACGCTTGTTACAACCCATTTGTATTGCATCTGCATTTTGACCAGGAAGCTGCTCTATAACAATGCTTCCTGCGGCACGTAATGCGGCGACGATTTGTTGGTCTGCGTCTATCGGGGCGAGTATTTTTATCGGTAAATCAAATTGTTTTTTCGATAACTGATTTAACACTTTTAAATCGGTACTAAAACCGGTTGCGGCTCTGGCACGTCCAAAAACTTTTCCTATATCATCATAACGACCACCGCGGGCAATAGCCTGTCCAAGCTGTGGTACAAAGGCGGCAAATACCACGCCGGTTTTGTAGTGATAACCATGCAGCTCGGATAAATCAAAATGTATTTTAATGTTGCCAAAACGTGACCAGGTCAATTCAGCAGTTTTTTCCAGATAATCAACCGCCTGTTTTACCGAATCATCAGCACCGGCTAATAACTCTCTGGCTTTGGAAAAAAAACTTTTATCACCACTAAGTGAATACAGCCCTGACAACATGGTTTTCACGTTATCTTCAATGGCTAAAGAATCCAGCAGGGTATTAATTTCGGTGACCGCTTTACGCTGCAACATATCAAACAACTGGCTTTCAACGTCTTTTGATAAACCTGCCTGTTTAGCCAAACCACGGTAGATATCAACATTACCCAGATCCAGATAGATGTCTTCAATTTCCATAGCGGCAAATGTCTGTAACATTAAACCGATTATTTCAACTTCAGATTCTACACCGGCATGGCCATACAGTTCTGCACCAAGCTGTAGAGGGCTGCGGCTATCTCCTATTGATTCAGGACGGGTACGTAATACGGTGCCAATGTAACACAGGCGTGTTGGCACATCACGTTGTAACTGGTGGGCATCAATACGCGCTACCTGGGGAGTCATGTCAGCACGTAAGCCTAATGTTCTACCGGATAGTTGATCAACCAGTTTGAAGGTTTGCAGATCGAGATCATGTCCGGTGCCGGTCAACAGTGATTCAATAAAATCAATGGTCGGTGGTTTCACCAGTTCATAACCCCAGCTGGCATACAGGTCGAGCAATAACCGACGCATTGCTTCAAACCTTGCTGCCTGCTCAGGCAAAACTTCTTCAATGCCTTCGGGTAGAATCCAGTGTTGTTTTGTTGTCATGCTTGTTATTAATTGTGTGTGTTAATGGTAGGGGCGAACCTTGTGTTCGCCCTGTTTTTTTGGGCGGTTGCTGTTTGGGCGAACACAAGGTTCGCCCCTACCATTAACCATTAATAATGTAGAGAATGACCACACCCGCCATCATGCTGGCAAAACCAAAACCACGCAAAACCTTATCCGGTAATTGCGCGGCCTGTGACATTGCATCGCGCCAGCGTTTCGGGCTTAAAAAAGGCAGTGCGCCTTCTATAACCAGCACTAATGCCAGTGCTGGAATGATGCTATCCCACA
>CAZALW010000054.1:0-2280 GCA_964485705.1 uncultured Thiotrichaceae bacterium | reverse complement strand
TCTTTAAAGAATCGGAAATAATCCGAATCAGGCTGCAATAAAATAATATCTTCTACACTGGAAAAGTTTTTTGCATAGGCGGTTAAGCTACGAGAGAATTTATAAAACTCACGATCCCGGTTAAAGGCTTCAGCATAAATTTCTGTTGCCTGGGCATCACCTTCACCGCGTGTTATTTCAGAGTCTCGATTGGCTTCTGCAATTAAAATTCTGCTTTGGCGATCTGCATCTGCGTGAATACGTTCTGCGGCTTCATTACCCTTGGAACGAAAATCGCGTGCTTCACGTTCACGCTCAGCTCGCATACGCTGGAAAACCGACTGACTTACCCGATCCGGGTAATCGACTTTTTTCACACGCACATCAATCACTTCTATACCCAGTGATTTAGCATGAATGGCAGCCTGTGTAGTAACCACACCCATTATCTGTTCACGGTCACCGGAAATAACTTCATGAATAGTACGCTTACCAAACTCATTACGCAGGGCATTATTAATATTTTCATACAATAAACGACCCGCTGTCAATTCATCGCCCTGTGTGGTTTTATAAAACTGAACCACATCCAGGATGCGCCATTTAACATAAGAGTCAACGATCAGGTCTTTCTTTTCCTGAGTAAGGAAACGTTCAGGCCGCTGATCAATGGTTAAAACCCGGTCATCAAATTTTTTGACACTATTAATGAACGGGATTTTAAAATGCAACCCTGGCTCGAAATCGGCTTTAATAATCTCACCAAACTGAAGTTTTATCGCTTTCTGGCGTTCGTCAACGGTAAAAGCGGCAGTCCATATCAATAACGCCACTAAAGGTACTATAATTTTTAAACTGTTAATTAGCATTATCGTAGCCCTCTTGAACGTAAACTGTCTAATCTGGTTTGCTGATCACTTTGCGTCTGTCCACGCTGTTGAATATCTCTCAGGATGTCTGATGCTGCTCTTTGTTCCTGCGTAGTGGCTTCTGCCTGACGACCCATTAATTTATCAAGAGGTAAAAGCAACAGGTTATTGCCACCGTCTACATCAACCATTATTTTAGTACTCTTATTAAGTACTGATTCCATCATATCCAGATACAGACGTTCACGGGTGATTTGTGGTGCTTTTTGATACTCATTCAATAACTGTTTGAAACGCTCGCCTTCACCTTCCGCTCTGGCAATCACTTCACTTCTATAGGCTTCAGCCTCTTCAAGGATACGTGCAGACGCACCACGTGCTTTTGGAATCACTTCATTACGGTATGCTTCTGCCTGGTTTTTAAAACGCACCTCATCTTCACGTGCTCGCGTGACATCATCAAATGCATCTTTTACTGCTTCCGGTGGTTTTGCCTCCTGTATATTCACGTCAAAAATAGTGATGCCCGCAATATAGCTGTTAACGATACCCTGAATAATTTCTTCTACCTGTATCGCTATTTCAGCACGACCCTCAGTAATAACATGATCCATTTTGCTACGGCCAATACTCTGACGTAAGGCACTTTCTGTTATCTGCAACAATGAAATATCAGGGCTTCGTACATTAAATAAATACTGTTCCGCATCTGTAACTTGATATTGAAGCGTACCTATAATATCAACAATGTTTTCGTCTTCCGTCAACATGGTTGAGTTGATTGGCAGGGTATGAACCTGGGTAACATCTACTTTTTCAACGCGTTCAATCGGAATAGGCAAATGCCAGTGCAAACCTGTTTGCACTGTATCCACATGCGCACCAAAGCGGAGTACAACACCACGCTCAGCTTCTTCAATTTTATAGAAACCTGTGGCCATCCAGAAGGCGAGCAATATAGCAATTACCAGGCCTATGCCAAAGCTGCTGACACCACCGCCTGAACGGCCACTTTTGCCACCACCTTTGCCACCAAACAGGCTGCCAAATTTATCCTGCAGATTTTTAAAGACTTCATCTAGATCGGGTGGACCCTGATTACCACGGCTGCCTTTATTGCCCTTATTATCACCCCACGGATCTTTGCTGCCATTGCCACCGGGTTCATTCCAGGCCATGTCGTACTTGTTATGTTGCTTTCGCATATTATGTTTCCATAGTTGCTAATTAGTTGTGTTATGCCGGAGTGCATCTACTAATCCGAAGGCTGATTACCCGACACTCAGGGTATCAAGAATGATTCAGATCAAGGCGCGGCTCGCAGATAATGGTCATCCCTTATCAAGAGCCACAACACCGAGCTGGATCATTCTTGATACCCCTAACTGATTGAAAGTTAAAGACAGGTCGAAGTGTGCGCTTTCATGGACTG
>CAZALW010000053.1:0-14180 GCA_964485705.1 uncultured Thiotrichaceae bacterium | reverse complement strand
TAAAAGGCGATATGAGTTTTGTCGGGCCGCGACCTGAACGTCCTGAGTTTATTAAAAAACTAGCAGAAACCATTCCTTACTATGAAGAGCGTCATCGGGTAAAGCCGGGGCTGACAGGCTGGGCGCAGATTTGCTACTCTTATGGAGATACCGAGGAAGATGCCATCGAAAAGCTTCAATACGATCTGTATTATGTTAAGAATTACAGTGGTTTGCTGGACTTGCTGATTTTATTACAGACGGCAGAAGTGGTTATGTTAGGCAAAGGTGCGCAATAACAGCTGAGTGCTTAGTTTACGAAGCAAAGGACGTGGATGTCTGCATCATTTTTTTCTTTTTCCATCCTTTGGTTCGTAAACACCACATCCATGTGGCACTACTCTGTGGAGCCATGAGCTGGTGCATCCTCTGGCTCCTTAATGCTATGTCCTCATACCGCTACTGGAGATTTCGTGTTTCTATGTGGCACCTGGGTTTTAAATTTGGATAGTTTTAGAAAATGAATTTAGCTTTATACAGTTATATGGCAGCGGGTCTTGCGTATGGCTTTTTTGCTGTATTGCTGCTGTTTAGCTGGCGGATGAGTTTGCAGGCAAAGTTAATCTTTATTGCTATGCTTGTTAGTGGATGCTGGGCGTTGTTTGCAGCACAGATCTCGCTACATAACGAGTCTTACCTTTTGTCGTATCAGGTCTTTGAGGTTCTTCGTTATATTGCCTGGTATGTTTTTTTACTTAAATTGTTTGATCTGGCTGTACCCGGTATTAAGCCGTCCCATCAGAATCAAAAACACAGTTACCAAAAATTTGTTAGCTGGGCATTACCGTTAAGCATTGGCTTTGCTCTGTTGTTGTTGCTAAGTGAATTGTTTGCTGCAGTCTATACCTTGCCGGGTCAGTTTATCTTCAGCATTTTTGGTAATGTTGGCCTTGCCCTCATGGGGCTTGCCATCATTGAGCAGTTATTTCGGAATACATCAGTGCGCCACCGATGGGCGGCCAAGTACCTGTTTCTTGGTGCGGGTTGCATTTTTGTTTTTGATTTTTATTTATACACTGATGCATTATTGTTTGGCAATATTGATCAGGATTTATGGGCAGCACGAGGAGTCGTGCATGTGATGGCCGTGCCGTTATTGGTAATTTCTGCGGCACGTAATAAAAGCTGGTCGCAAAATATATTTGTTTCACGAGACATCGTTTTAAATACTACCGCAATTCTTGGTGGTGGTTTATATTTGCTGGTAACGGCGGCTTCGGCTTATTACCTAAGAGAATTTGGTGGTGATTGGGGGAAAGTTGGTCAGATAGTGTTTTTAACTCTGGCTGTGGTGTTTCTACTTGTTGTTTTAAGCTCCTCGCGAATACGTGCAAAAATTAAAGTGTTTTTAGGTAAGCATTTTTATAAAAACAAATATGATTACCGCATTGAATGGTTAAGATTAACTGAAGATTTAAAAGTTGATGTAAATAATAAAGATTATTATAAAACAGTGATTGAAGCGATTGCGCACATTGTGGATGCTCGCGCCGGCTCGTTATGGATGCGTGATGACACTGGATATAAAAATGGTGAGTATAGAAATGTAGAGGTTTGGCAGGATGTATGGCGAGATAATGTGGTTGCGGCTGATTCCTGTTTGATCAGGTTTCTGGTAAAAAAAAGTTTTGTTATTAATGTAAAGGAACAGCTTAGTCATGCAGGTGAGTACGAGGGGTTGTCGCTACCTGAATGGATGCGGCAGAATGACCGAGTCTGGTTAATTATTCCGTTGTATGGCATCAATGTGTTGCAGGGGTTTATCGTGTTAGCTAATCCGCTAATCACACGTTCAATCAATTGGGAAGACCATGATTTATTAAAAACAGCGGCAAAACAAATTACCAGTTATCTGGCGGTATTATCTACCTCGGCACAACTGGCAGAAGCAAAACAATTTGAAGTGTTCAGCCGTCTTTCCGCTTATATGGTGCATGATATGAAAAACATTTCGGCGGAACTTGAATTAATCGCGGTTAATGCAAAAAAACATAGTGCTAATCCTGAATTTATCGAAGATGCTTTTGCCACGGTTAAAAATGCCGCTGATGACATCAATCGATTATTGGCACATTTGCGCAGCGGGCAAATTAAAAGTACGAAAAAAGTGATGGTGGGTCTGGTCGAGCTGGTGGCAGAGGTTATTGACTCAAAAAAGCATTTGTTACCAGCGCCTCAGTTTAAAGTGCTTTCTGAGAATGGCAAGGTGTCTTTGGAAAAACAGCGCCTGGAAAATGTGCTTGCGCATCTGATTGAAAATGCACAGCAGGCGACAGCTGATGATGGTGAAATCATGATAATGCTGTCTGTCACAGAAAACAGGCATATAATTAAAATCAAGGATAATGGTCATGGCATGGATGAAAACTTTATTCGGCACCGATTGTTTAAACCCTTTGACACCACAAAAGGTAACGCAGGAATGGGTATTGGCATGTATGAAAGCAGAGAGTTTATTCGCCAGTTGGGTGGTGATATTAATGTGCAAAGTGAACCTGGAAAAGGGACTATAATCACCCTGAAAATTCCGTTGTATTCAGCATAATGTGATGGCATTAATAGCTTGTCTCAAGTGGCGGCTAATTTTAAAAGGTTTTAATTTTGACAATGCTCAGCGAGCAGCAAAATACACCGTAACTGAGTAGTTACCTAATTTTAAGGAATGTAATAACAGTGATGGCAAGCAATGCGTTAAAGCCGCTACTGGTTGTTGAAGACAACCTCGGGTTGCAGAAGCAACTAAAATGGTCATTTGACGGTTACCAGGTATATCTTGCGGGCGACCGTGTCTCAGCGGTTAAGTTGCTACGACGACATCGTATGCCCGTTGTTACCTTGGATCTGGGTTTGCCACCGGATACTGCCAATGCCACTGAAGGACTGGCTGCATTAAAAGAAATTTTGAAGTTGGAACCCCATACCAAAGTCATTGTGGTGACGGGTAATGATGATAAGCAAAATGCCCTGGAAGCCATCTCTCATGGTGCCTATGATTTTTATCAAAAACCGATAGATCCAGATGTTTTAGGTTTGATCGTTGATCGTGCTTATCAGCTATATGAGCTCGAAAAGGAAAACAGGCGGCTGGCATTAACGGCTCACAACTCACCACTGGATGGCATCATTGGTGTCAGCGCGGCCATGTTGTCGGCTTGCCGACTGGTGGAAAAAGTTGGGCCGACAGACGTAACCACTCTTGTGTTGGGTGAAAGTGGCACCGGTAAGGAACTATTCGCCAGAGCTTTACATCGCTTAAGCCCGCGTAAAGACAAGCCATTTTTAGCGCTGAACTGTGCAGCTATACCCGATAATTTACTTGAAAGCGAGCTTTTTGGTTATGAAAAAGGTGCTTTTACCGGTGCGGTAAAACAAACAAAAGGCAAGATTGAAGTGGCCAGCGGTGGCACGCTTTTTCTGGATGAAATTGGTGACATGCCAATGCCTTTACAGGCGAAAATGTTACGTTTTTTGCAGGAGCGCGTGATTGAGCGTCTGGGCGGGCGGGCGACCATTGAAGTTGATGTGCGTATCATTTGTGCAACGCACCGCAATCTCGGTCAATTTATTAAAAATGGAGAATTTCGCGAAGATTTGTTTTTTAGAATCAGCGAAATTGTTATTGAAATTCCTGCGTTACGCGACCGGGATGGCGATAAAGCATTGTTGGCACAAACCTTTCTAGATAGCTTTAGTTTACAGCATGGTCGCAGTTTTCGTGGCTTCAGCGACTCAGCTCGTGCAGAAATTGACGCTTATGAGTGGCCAGGTAATGTTCGCGAACTGGAAAATCGGGTGAAACGTGCGGTCGTGCTTGCCGAAGGCAGGCAAATTTTAACAACCGATTTGGGTTTTGCCGAGGATAAAGGCCACTTGCAGTTGTTAAACCTGCGTGATGCTAGAGAGCGGGTGGAGCGTGAACTTATCCAGCGCGCATTGTCCATATACGATAATAACGTTACTCGTGCAGCGGATGCACTTGGCATAAGTCGTCCTTCCCTGTATAGCTTTATTAAGAAGCTTGGTATGCCGGATCCAGGAAAATGAGCAGTTACACAGAAAACAAGCTTGCATCAAGGTGGAACGTGGCGTGTCGCTGGTGTAGCGGTTATCGACGAGCAAAATTATATAATATTGACGGACAGAGCAAGTGTTGAAAAAGAAAGATGGCGAACAGCGCCTGGCCTGGTACTGGTATAATGGGCATCTCTAATGTTGACGAACCAAAGGACGGAGAAATCAATAACCTGCGTCCTTACCTCATAATAATGCTGAGTTAAATGCAGAGGCATGTAATGCTATGTGTTTAAAAGCAGTATTTTCGCGTATATAAACTAAAATACAGGCTCATAAGTTGAATTTTGAATGGTTTTTTAAACCGGTTATATAGCACTGGCGTTATCCAGTGACAATAAAGATTATTTGTTTTAGAGTAAAAATAAAATGTGGACTCAGTTAATACAAAGTTACAGTTATTTGCATGGTATTTGGCAATACCGGTGGATAGCGTTAGTCATTACCGGTTTTGTTGCGCTAAGTGGGTGGGCGGTCGTTTATGTCCTGCCTAATCAGTACACTTCGCAAACAGTGGTGCATATCGATACCCGGTCTGTGATGGCACCGTTACTCGAAGGTCTGTCCGTAGAGTCTGAAGTTGATGTTGGCATTAATCTGTTATCCCGGATTTTGTTAAGCCGAAAAAATCTGGTCGAGGTGATTCGGCAAACAGATCTGGGTCTTGAGGCGGATGATCCGGAAGTAATGGGTATGCTTGTCTACGATTTAGGCGCTTCAATTGTGCTAGAGCAGATTGAGCAACGTGGGCGCAGAGGCGGTAGTGATATTTATGAGTTGAGCTATCAGGGAAGTTCGCCGGAGTTAGCGTACCAGGTTGTCTCCAAATTGCTCAGTACCCTGATTGAGGATACACAGGAATCGGTACGAACGGACACAGCAGGTGCGCAGGAATTTCTTGATCTTCAGATTAAAGAACACGAAGCTCGACTCATCGAGGCAGAGCATAAACTGGCTGAGTTCAAACGTGTTAATGTCGGCTTTATGCCTGATGAAAAAGGCGGGTATTATGCAAGGTTACAGCGTGAAGAAGATGATCTGTCTAATTTAAAGGCAGAGTTACGGCTGGCACAACGCAGGCATTCAGCCATGCTTAAACAATTAGAAGGGGAAGCGCCTTTGCTTGCAGGTATTGATCATGGTGGGGCAAAAATTCTGAAATTACGCCGGTATCGTGAACAGCTTGAAATATTGTTAACCCAGTATAAAGAGCAGCATCCGGATGTTAAAGCGGTGAGAGCGATTATAGCCGAGATAATAGCAGACGATAAAGTTACAGAGGGTGAATTCATTGATACCGGTGCGGGTGACGCAATTGAGTTTAACCCGGTTTATCAGGAGCTGAAAGCGGAGATTCACAAAGCCAATATCGAGGTGGAAACTTTAAAGATAAAGCTGTCGGAGCAGAAAAGCAGTGTAAAAACACTTAAACAGGTGGTGGATGTACTTCCAGGTGTAGAAGCCAAGCTGGTAAAACTGAACCGTGATTATGAAATTACGCGTGAACGTTATCTCAGTTTTGTTGATCGAAGAGAATCCGCGCGGTTGACGCAAGCTGTCGGACATAGTGGCAGCAATATTAAGTTCCGTATAATAGAAGAACCACGTGTACCAAAGATGGCATCAGGACCGGATCGTTTGCTTTTCCTGTCTGGCGTTTTTCTCGCAGCGATAGCTGCCGGGTTGGGCTGGGGTTTTTTCAAGTATCGTATGCAGCCAACGTTTATTACTTCAAATCAGCTTAGAGATCAAATTGGCCTTCCAGTATTAGGCTCGGTAGGTCTTTACCTGACACCCTGGCATAGAAGAAAACGGTATTTACAATTGACCAGCTTTTTGATTGTGTTTTTAATGCTGGTAAGCGTATATGGTGCTGCGATATTTTATAGTGACTCGGCAACTGAGCTGGCTGATGCATTGATTACGTCATGGGGGTTGATGATATGAATAGTGAAAATAAAAAGCCGGTTCCGACAACAATTACACAGCTGGTTGACGTGAGTGAGGACTATACGGATGATGCTGGCCATATGGCAAATCACATGGTTAACCAGCCTTTTGGCGAAAACAGCAAGAAAGTTGATTTACTGGAAAGACTTTTAGATTTGAACATGCTGGTGTCGGGCAGTGATATTGGACGAGAAATTCATGATGACTATAGAAGAATCAAGCGTCCTCTGGTTGCCAATGCCAGTGGACGCAATAAGGCTATGGTCGAGCGCGGCAATCTCATTCTTGTGACCAGCTCTGTCCCTGGTGAAGGTAAAAGCTATACCTCAGTCAATCTGGCATTGTCAATATCACAGGAAATGGATAACACCGTTTTGCTGGTAGACTGTGATGTGGCTAAGCAGGGTGTAAGCAGAATACTGGGTATTGAAAACATGAGTGGCCTGGTGGATGTTCTGGAAAGGGATGATCTGAATATAGGCGATGTCATGCTGCAAACTGATATTCCCAATTTTCGTGTCGTGTCTGCAGGCAAACAGCATGAGTATGTTGCTGAGTTACTGTCCAGTCACCGTATGTCGGATCTGGTCAATGAAATGGCCAGTCGTTACAGCGACCGCATTATTATTATGGATGGTCCGCCATTACTGCCTACACCGCAAACGCAAATTCTGGCCGGGCTGGTTGGTCAGGTCGTATTTGTTATAGAAGCTGGAAAAACGCCTCAGGCACTTGTGGAAGAAGCACTGGAAATGCTCCCGGAAGAACAGGCGGTTGGGCTTGTGCTAAATAAAAATGAAGGCTTATCTGGCAGTGGTTATTATTACGGGTATTATGGTGATGATAATTCTTAAGATTTAGCGCTTAGCCATCCTCGCTACGATTCAACTGATTTTTAAAGGAGAATCGTTAGTTGAGTGATGCCCTGTTCAATATGGTGACTATCGATGATAACGTTTTACTCTTATTTCCATGCTTTCGCGTGGCAATGTATACAGGCCTTAAATAATGAGAAAAAATCACTACAAAATCCGCAGTCCTGAGCTATTTCAGAGAACGGTATGTATTACCACGCGGGAGCGTGGCAACGGGAAATAGCAAATGTCTATTCAAAATGCATTGACTGTTGATGTTGAAGATTATTTTCAGGTGTCGGCATTCGCAGATAGTATTCGTCAGCATGAATGGGATAATCAGCCCTTGCGTGTTGAGCAAAACACCCATAAGTTATTAGACTTATTTGATGAATATCAGATCAAAGCGACGTTTTTTGTATTGGGCTGGGTGGCGACAAGAACAACTGACCTGGTTCTTGAAATTGCAAAAAGAGGGCATGAGGTAGCTAGTCACGGTTATAGTCATCAACTAGTATACAATCAGAGCCCTGAAGTGTTTCGACAGGAAACCATACGTGCAAAAAGTATTCTGGAAGATATCGTTCAGCAACCGGTTCGGGGTTATCGTGCGGCCAGTTACTCTATTACCAAACGATCATTGTGGGCATTAGATATCCTGGCTGAAGCAGGTTTTGATTATGACTCCAGTATCTTTCCCGTTCGTCATGACCGTTATGGCATACCGGATAGTCCCGAATTCCCTTACACCTTAGATACCCCGGCAGGTCATAAGCTGGTTGAGTTTCCTTTGTCCACCGCCAGGGTTTTGCGTTATCGACTGCCCATCGCAGGCGGTGGTTATTTTCGTCTTTATCCCTACTGGTTAAGTCGCGCTGGTTTGCGGCAGGTTAATCGCAGAAAAAAACCGTTCATTTTTTACCTGCACCCCTGGGAAATCGATCCTGATCAGCCACGTATATCAGCAAGTTGGTTATCACGATTCAGGCATTATAATAATCTGGATAAATGTGAAGCCAGGCTGCATAGGCTTGCCTTAGATTTTCAATTCAGTACGGTTGAAAAAGTGCTGCAAAATCAGGGTTTACTATAAAATGTTCGTAACATCTCAATGAGTTGAGATAATAATGTCAGGGTGGTTATTTCCATTCTTAGGTTCGTAAACGGCGCATCCCTGTGCCACTACTCGAGCGCTGGCAAAAACTTATACATCTGAGGTTCTCTTGATCTTTCCTGTTGGTCGTTAGCCACGTCAATAAGAAACTGTATATACGCTCGCATCCTACTTTTTTACAATTTGTTGTTGCAAAATCGGTGGAGTTTATATACGAGATGACGGTGTTAACTTTATTGAACTGCTCCCGATACCTTTGTTTATGGATAGAATATTAGCTTATAAAGTCTCATCAGAGCGACTTAAAAATGTGGCGCAAGTACAAGTAGAATGGCAGGATTTGCAGAGACGCTGTGATTGTAGTTATTTTCAAAGCTGGGGCTGGATAAGCTGCTGGTTACAAAAAATCGGCCTTGAACAACAGATAACACTAGTCAGAATACATCAAGGAGATTCACTTGTTGGTCTTGGTTTATTTGTTTCCGCTGAATTTGTTAGGCGAAAAATGATTCGTTGTAAGGTTATGTTTCTGAATGAGTACCCGCTTGCGGGCAACAATATGGTCATAGAGTACAATGGTCTGCTGGCACAGGCTGGCTGTGAACAGGATGTGTGTCAGCATACTTTGGAGCATTTATCAAAACAGTTCCCGTTGATAGACGAGTTTCATTTTGGCGCATTATCACAGTCGGCTTGTTCTAGTCTGGTGCAATGCAAGATTGATGGTTTGCGATATAGAGTAGAGGATAAGTCATTATCCTGGCAGGTGGACCTGACCAAATTTGAATCAGGTTTCGATGCCTATTTAGCAACACTAAGTAAAAACACTCGTGCGCAAATTCGATATTCACGTCGACAGTATGAGTTGCATTCACCGGTTTTATTTCAAGTAGCCGAAAACATTGAACAGGCGTTGGCTTTTTTTGATGCATTAAAATTGTTACACGTGGTACGTTGGCAGGAAAAAGGTGAGAAGCATGCCTTTAAAGATAAATGGGAAAAGTTTCATCGTGGAATCATCCAGCAACGTTTTGCTTCGGGTGAAATTCAGATGATAAGGGTAGCGAATGAGCAGCAGGATATTGCTTATTTATTTAATTATGTGTGGAAAAATCGAGTATATGTTTTACAAATGGGGTTTAATTATCCCGATAATAAACGAATAAAACCGGGTTATCTGGCACATGCCATGGCAGTGGTATATAACCGTGATAATGCAATACAACTATATGATTTTATGCATGGTTTTTCACGTTATAAAAAATCATTGAGTGATCTGACAGAAAATTTGGTCTGGCTTATATGGCAACGGCCCCGGCTGAAATTTCGAATTGAGAAGCTGGCCGTTGCTGCTGTTAGAGCATTAAGAAAACAATAAAACTGGGATCAGAGCAATTCTTTAGTATCTGGTGTGGATCGAGATCAGAGCGGTTATGGTAACAGTCTGTGGCAGCGTGAAGTATTGGGTGTAGACATGAGAGGCTATAGGTATGGGGTAACTCAAGTGTTAGAAGGTATTAGCTTCTGGTTTTTTTGGCTACACGCTTCCGTCTATTCATTAAACTTTCTACCAGCCAAAGCGAAATGCCAGCAACAGCCCCTAATAAATGCGCCTCAGTTAATACCCTGCCACCTGCCATGTCCTCTGACCCGGGCAACGCACCGTAAAAAAACTCCCAGAGTAATTTTGCAATCAGCACGACCAGTAGCACATAACCACTAACCGGATAAAAACGAATTTCACGCAATGCACCATATAAAAACAGGCCGTGCAGGACACCGGACAAGCCCACATAATAACGAATATCTGTTAGCCACCACCACAATCCGGCACTAATTACACAGGCTGAGATCAAGGTGACCAGTAACCATTGTTTAGCGCTGGCATGGTTACTGAAAAAAATGGCGACAATAGCCAGCCCAGCCATATTTAATAACCAGTGTGACCAACTTAAGTGCACGATGTGACCACTAAATAACAACCATAGCCGTCCCTGCTTTATAAGGTCACGATCAAAACGCCAGTTGTCCACCCAGTTAAACTGTAAAACAAGTGAGAAAATGAACAGGATGAGCCATAAGATATGACTGGGGTGAAACCTGTAATGAAACTTTAATGGCGTAGAGATGGTCATTGTAATAGGCAGTCCGTTCGGCATTTGTTATTATTCTACGAATATTAGATGCCCTTTATACATTATACTCACAGTTTAAAGTACAGACTACTGTGCAGTATAGTCATTCACACACTTGGAGCTTTACGTGTTTTATAAATCAAAATTCAGAAATAAACGGCATAACAGCAAGCGATATAACGCCAAACAGCAGGGTTTTACCTTAATCGAAATCATGGTGGTAGTGGTTATTATCGGTATTTTAGCCGGTGTGGTAGTGCCACGTATTATGGACAATCCAGATAAGGCACGTACTGCAAAAGCTAAAAATGATATTCGGGCACTGGAAAGCGCACTGGATATTTATCGCCTGGACAACTTTGTCTATCCGAGCACCGATCAGGGTCTTGAATCTTTAGTAAGCCTGCCCACCTCTTCTCCCGAGCCACCAAACTGGAAACAGGGCGGTTACATTAAAAAATTGAATAGTGACCCCTGGAGCAATGAATATCTCTACCTGAACCCCGGAGAACACGGCGAAATAGATATTTACTCACTCGGTGCTGATGGCGCTCCGGGTGGTGATGGCCCGAATACAGATATTGGCTCATGGGATCGGGATTAGTTGCTATTAAATGTCACAGTGCAGAGCGTACAGTGACACAAAAGGCCAGCCCTGTGTTCTTATTTCAGTCCAATCCTGCCACTGATTTATCTACAGCTCACTCATGAAATATGCGTCAAATAACATGACGGTTAAGCCCATGATTGATAAATCCATAATCAATAAAAAGCGTGGTTTCACCCTGATTGAACTATTGGTTGTGGTGGTTATCGTTGCCATATTATTCACCTATACCACGTTGGCTATTCGCGGCGATTCTGCTGAAGATCTTATTAAAGAAGAAGCCCAGCGGCTGGAGCGATTAGTTCAGCTTGCTATGGAAGAAGCGATATTACGCGGTGAAGAATACGGTGTCGAACTCTACATCGATGGTTATCGTTTTCTCCGGTTATCAGAAAATCAATGGCAGCCGATCAGTGATGACAAAATATTACGTGAGCGAAAATTGTCACATGACATAGAGCTGGAAATGCGTTTGGAAGATACCGCAATTTCGATAGAAACGGCATTGACACCTGTTGCTGATAAAAGAGTTGAGCTGGCAGGCAGTGTTGATGAGACAGAGGATGAAAAAAAAATAAGCATCAAGCCTCAGGTGTACTTATTATCCAGCGGTGAAATCACCCCGGAATTTGATATTCGATTTTACATACCAGGCATTGAAACCAGCTATATTGTTAAAGGCTTATTCGATGGCACGCTTAAAACAGAAGTTAGCGATTTATAATGCGTAAAAAACATCTCGGTTTTACCTTGATTGAAGTGATGGTCGCACTAACCATTATTGCTATCTCTCTCACCGCTTTACTCAGCACTTCAGGCGCACAGGCCAACAGTGTGACTTACCTCAAACAAAAAACACTGGCTCACTGGGTTGCCATGAATGAGCTAACACAGCTACGCATCCTTGGCACGCTACCCGATGCCGGTGATAAAAAAGGCTCAACTGAAATGGCAAACCATGAATGGTACTGGATACGTACCAGTATAAAAACGGAACAGGATAATACCCGGCAAGTTACTTTCAAAATCTTTGCCGATAAAAACCATAAAAAAAACCTGACTTCACTTATTGGTTATATAAGTAGGTGACCATAATTATTTTAACATTTGCTTGTCTATTTTCCGATCTTCTGCGTTGTTGCTACGGTCACATAGCTCACTATGCTCACCGACGCAACGCCTTGAATATCGAAAAATAGTCTGCGCAAATTTTGTTAAAATAATTATGGTCATCTACTTAACACAATAACCACGCTGCCGTGCCATCATTTAAAAAACAAGCCCGTCAACAGGGGTTCACCTTATTAGAGTTAATGATCGCCAGTATCATTTTTGCGATTATGGCGGTGATGGCTTATGGTGGGCTGAGCAATGTCATTGATAACAGCCAGTCATCAAAGCAGGCACTGCAGCGACTGCAGAAAATCCAGCAAAGCGTTTCTATTTTAAATCGTGATTTCAGACAAATCGTTCCTCGTGCTATACGAGATGAATTTGGCAACCCCCAGCCTTATTTAACAGCTGGAAATAATATCGACAACCTTGTTGAATTTACTCGTGGTGGCAGAGTCAACCCCGGTGGTTTATTGCGCAGCAGCTTGTTACGCGTCGCCTACCAGCTTGATGACGAAACACTGGTTCGGCTGCAGTGGCCGCATCTGGATCGTAGCCAGGAACAGCAACCCAGAAAAACTACGCTTCTCGATAACATAGAGCAAGTCACTATCCGGTTTCTTGATGATAAAGGCGAGTGGCAGGAACAATGGCCACCATTAAATGCCATATCCGGAGCAGAGGCCGCTGCTCCACCTCTGGCAATAGAAATATTACTGCAGTTAAAGGACTGGGGTGAAATCCGGCGCTTATATGAATTAAATCTGCCGCGGAAAGATTTGCCGTCTTTATAATGTTTGCTACCCCAGTTAAAAAAACAGGCCGTCTTAGTGGCAAATACCAACAAGGTGTTGCCATCATCACTGCTTTATTGATTGTTACCTTAGCCGCCACTGTCAGCATCACTATCAGCACGCAGCTACAGCTCGACATTCGCCGTACCGGCAATGTGATTGTCACTGACCAGGCGCATATTTATTCACTGCTGGCAGAAAAAACGTTACAGGTGATTTTACAGGACGATGACCTACGTGAAGGTCTTATTGAAACACTGATTAAAGAGGGTATTGCAAAGCAACCCTTGTTTATTGATAATGCGTCAATCGTCGCTGAAGTGACTGACCTGAATGCCTGTCTTAATATCAATTCACTGGTAATCGATGGCATCATCAACACCGTTAATGAAGCAAGACTAAAGCGGTTATTTGATAACAATGCGCTTTCTGGCACGTTGACAGCGGCAATCGCCGACTGGATTGACCCGGATTTGAACACCAGTATTCCCAATGGTGCTGAAGACGGTTATTACCTGACGCTTGAAAAAGCATACCGTACCGCGCAGAGACCACTTTACAGCATCAGTGAATTGCGTTTAATAAAAGGCTTTGAGGATAACCAGCTCTATCAGGCCATTACACAATTAGTCGAAGGAACTATTGATGAAGATTCAGGGCGATTTTCAGGGCCACAACTATGCGCTTTTAATACGCCTGACAACGAGCCATACTCTATCAACATCAACACTGCCAGCGTTGAAGTGCTAAAATCATTGCAACCAGGTATAACAGAGGATCAGTTAAACAATATACTGCAACAGCGTACAGAAAAGGCTTACACCAGCGTGCCGGATGTTTTCACCGCACCCAATCGTGAAGACCTTGTGTTTAAAAGCAGTTATTATTTACTTAAATCAAAAGTTGTCATTGGCAATGCCAGTAATGTGATGTACAGCATTATTCACTGGGATGAAACAAAGAAGTCAATGACCACACTATACCGTACTTTACGCACACTATAATCAAAACAGAGCCCTGAAGCAGAGCCCTAAAGCAGAGATAACGCCATGAGTGAAACCCTACTCATCCATTACAATATAGAACAGGCACAACAGGCGACCTGGGCTGTGTGCAATGATGCTGGAGAACTGACCGGAAAAATAAACACGGGGTCACTGGATGAGCTTAGCGTGGTCGCTGCCGGTGTTCGCGCTATTGTGTTATTAAACAGTCAATGTTTGCATATTAACCAATTGCAGTTGCCAACCACGAATCAGCAAAAAATGTTAAAAGCCATTCCTTTCGCCATAGAGGAATTCATTGCTGAAGACATCGAAAACTTTCATTTTGTTATGGCTAAAAACAAACACAGCAACTTAACCGCTGTGGTTGGTATCGACAAAGTCACTTTGCAAAATATTATCCAGCTTTTTCAGCAGGCTAATATTACCATTGAAAAAATTATTCCCGACGTTTTATGCCTTGCTGCTAATGCACAGCAATGGGTTTGTCTTAACTACC
>CAZALW010000052.1:0-14245 GCA_964485705.1 uncultured Thiotrichaceae bacterium | reverse complement strand
TGAAAATGCGCTCAATATTTATGATGGCAATTAAAGACTATGTGAAGCAGTCAGGTAGTACACAAACAGCGGTGGCGAAAACTCTTGGTATTAGTCAGCCTCGGTTAAATGATCTACTAACGGGTAAGATTGGTAAGTTTAGTCTGGATAAGCTAGTTGGGCTTGCGGTGAAGGCGGGTATGTCAATAAATCTGGACGTGAAGGCAGCCTAACCTTGGTAGGGGATAAAGGGGTCACCCCTAAGCCAATAATTGTCAATAGGCAAAAACACATCCTGACGTAAATAATTTACGCTTTAAAATATAAAAATGCAGATTTTACTCAATAGCACCTGTACAACTATGGTGTTGATTCTAGTTCACGCTCAAAAATGAGCTGCACCAGTCACCCCTCAGGTTCAAGGCAATAACCGTTAAAAATGAAGCCAATAGGCACACGTCTGTGCTAGAATTAACAATGTGAAGGCTTACAATTGGAATCCAGTCAAAAATCAAACTCTTATCAATGAAAGAAATGTTTCATTTGAAAGCGTAGTTTTTCACTTGCATAACAATGGCTTAATAGATGACATCAAGCATCCAAATGACAAGGAATATCCTAATCAGCGTGTATATATCGTTAATATTGACGATTATGCCTATTTGGTTCCGTATGTAGAATCAGATGATGAAGTCTTTCTTAAAACTATCATTCCAAGCCGAAAGGCAACCAGGAAATACCTGGGAGTAAGCAAATGAAAGAGATTAAACTTGATCAATACGAAAAAGATATTTTAGAAGCGTATGAAGCTGATGAATATGTTTCTGTAATGACACCAGAACGAAAAAAAGAAATTCAACAGATGGCTGAAAATACGTTTAAAAAAGATAAACGAATCAATATTCGTATCTCTAGTAGAGACCTGGTTGCGATACAAAAGCGTGCACTGGAAGAAGGTATTCCTTATCAAACCTTAGTTTCAAGCATCCTCCATAAATATGTCTCTGGTAGTTGGAGGGATCTTATGGCTAACAAGTGACTATGGTGTCAACCCTTAAATACTTAAATAAAGATCAATGGGTCAAGTTACTTGCCTCACAATACTTTTTTCGGTTAGACACCCTGACACAGAGGTATCAATCAGTACCATTTCGCAGGTCTCGCATTGATTTATGGTCGTAATTATCAGCAAGCTCCAATTGGTCAGTTAGATCAAATAAGTTCTTTTTTCGTTTACTTCTAATTAATTCGCGTAATGCGATATCCACTAATTCGCGTTTAATTGTTACTCCTGTCAAGGAGGAGGCCTCCTTGATAAGTTTGTCATCTAAAACGATATTGGTTCTCATGGTTATAATCTCAAAATACACACTTGTTCCTGATTACCCATGAGCCTCCGCCAAATTATATAAAATAAAGGCTAAAGTAACTGTAACGCTATATATTATGCGTCATTCCTGCATGTTTTTAGCAGGAATCTAGTTGGTAGAGCATGGATTCCTGCTAAAAACATGCAGGAATGACGCGGTGTTGTGCGGCTATTTATAAAATGGCGGAAGCTTATGGGTAATCAGGTACTTGTTTGTGTGCAATACACCTAATAGTTACTGCGGGTCAAAAGGAAGTATTGACTTCCTCATTCAATGGGGACTAATTTAGTCCACATAACCCCCGAAAACGTCTATAATCCAAACATCATGGGCATCTTTAAAAATCCTGGTTTTTAGAGCTGCCCATATGTTTATTTATCAACTTTACAATTTAATTCAAAGAAGTGGAACAATGTCAATTAAAACAACAGTCTATCGGTTTATGCTCTCTTTCTTCCTGGTGTTTTCGGCAGTATCGGCAATAGCTGAAACAGACGCTGGAGCGACTAATGAATCAATCACAGGCTCATATCAAATAGGTCCAGGTGATGTGTTAAATATTTCCGTTTGGAAAGAAGAAGGCATGCAACTGGAAGTACTGGTTAGGCCCGATGGTGGCATTACCTTTCCACTGGCAGGGGAAATTCAAGCA
Organism: uncultured Thiotrichaceae bacterium; assembly: GCA_964485705.1. Taxonomy (GTDB): domain Bacteria; phylum Pseudomonadota; class Gammaproteobacteria; order SZUA-229; family SZUA-229. The sequence goes on along the minus strand of CAZALW010000052.1, from coordinate 12,244 downwards.
GGCGGCCTAACCACCAAAGCCTTAACGGATGAGTTAGTTGAAAAATTAAAACGTTATATTCCGCACCCGAATGTCACCGTGAGTGTGTTGCGCTCTGAAAGTAATAAAATATATGTCATCGGCAAAGTGAACCGTCCTGGTGAGTTTACCGCAACAGGTTATCTGGACGTATTACAGGCATTAACCATGGCAGGGGGGTTAACGCCTTTTGCTGATGCGGATGAAATTAAAATTATTCGCCGTACCGGGACAGGCACAATAATGAAAATATTTGATTACGATGAGGTGGTTAGTGGTGAACGCCTGGATATGAATATTATCCTTAAAGCAGGCGATACGGTGGTTGTACCATAAAAAATTGTAAGTAATCAGTTTTATATTATAAGTTTTCTGTTGTGATTAAATTTCCTCATGTTTTCAAATGGCCGGTGATTTGTATCGCTGTGTTATTGGTATCTAATGCGCATGCCAAACAATGGTCTTTGCAAGCAGATGTTGATGCCCGTGCTGAATATAATGATAATATCTTTTTAACCTCTGGACCTCACGATGGCGTTAGCGGTGTCATTGTTACACCATCGCTTTCAGGTATTATTAAAGAGCAGCACTGGCAGGCAGCACTAAAAGCCAGATTAAGAGTGCAGAAATATTCCGATGAGTCAATTGATGGCAATGATCAGTTTTTTGATCTGACCGGGCAATACAATGGTCAGCGTAATAGTTTTTCATTAAATATAAGTCATGATCTGGATAGCAACCTTAGCTCTACGGCAAGCGATTTTGGACTTGTCGGGCGTCGGGTCGAACGAAAAAATCAGAGTATCACACCAAAATATACACGTTTACTGACAGAGCGTCTGGTTTTGATTCTGTCTTATACTTATTCGGATGTCGATTATTTAGACGTTGAAAACACGGCTTTTACCTCTTATGTATCCGACACAGGCTCGGTCTCATTGGTCTATGATTTAACAGAGAAAAATAAGTTATCATTTGTTTTGCAGGCTATTGACTACAGAAGTAAAGAAGACCTGCTAACCTATCAGTTATTTATTTCTCGTATAGGCATCGACCATAAATTCTCAGAACAGTTATCAATTGATTTTCTGCTGGGTGGGTCCAGGCGAGAGGCAACGAATCTGGTCACACAGACATTGATTGATTCAGGGCAGATTATTACGCAAACACAGCAGGTTGATTTCAGTGACCGTGGTTTTGTGCTGGATGCTGGCATAACACAGCTGCTGGAAAGCGGCAGCATTAAAGGCAGACTCAGTCGGGATAATACAACAAACTCATTTGGTGGTCTGGATCAGGTGGACAGGCTTAAAATTACTTATGCTGAAAAATTGTCTGCATTATGGCGTTATGATATCAGTGCGCGTGTTGAAGATATTACATCGCTCAGTCAGAATACTACCGGTATTGACCGTGACCTGTTCTTTTTTGAAAGCAAAGTTTTTTATTCGATAACAGAAAAATGGTCTGCCAATGCATCTTATCGTTATATAGCAAGAAAATTTAAGAGTGATGCCAGTGACAACAGAGCGCCACATTCAAACAGGATTTATGTGGGCTTAACTTACAATTTTCCCTCATTGTCAACATTTTAAACAGAGATAAACTATTATTTCGTCAGTGATTAATCAGAGATTCCCAGGGTTGTAGAGTGTTATGGAAGAACAACAAGAAAAAGATATTCAAGATTATATAATTGCCATTAAAAAAAGAAAAACCGCCATATTTTTAATATTTTCAGTAGTTTTATTGCTTACCGCTACGGTTGCATTTTTACTGCCAGCTATTTATAAATCAGGTTCAACTATCCTGATTGAACAGCAGGAGATCCCGCAGGAACTGGTTATGACTACAGTCACCAGTTACGCTGCAGAAAGGATTCAAACCATCCAGGCGCGTGTTATGACCCGCACCAACCTGTTAAGAATTATTGATAAATTCAAACTCTATGAAGAAGCGCGCAAGTTCCAAACAACTGAAGATATTATTCAGCGCATTAAGAAAGACATATCGCTTGATATAATCAGTGCTGAAGTGGTTGATCCGAGAACAGGACGGCCATCAACCGCGACCATTGCTTTTTCTCTGTCTTATCGAGGTGAGTCGCCAGCCAAAGTACAGCGTGTTGCTAATGAATTAACCACCTTATATCTAAATGAAAATCTAACCAGTCGAAGTCAGAAGGCAGCCGAGACATCAGACTTTTTTAGAGAGGAAGCAGAGCGTTTAAGCGATCAAATTAATACCCTGGAAGAAAAAATTGCGGTTTTTAAACAGCAACACGCAAATGCGCTGCCTGAGTTACAACAAATAAATCTGGGTGTGATGCAACGCAAGGAAACGGAGCTAACAACTGTTGATACAACACTGCGAACACTGGAAGAAAGACGCTTTTATTTAAGCGGTCAGCTTGCACAAATTGACCCTGGCAGCACCACCGTTCCCGGTTCCGCCGACAGGTTAAAACAATTACAGGCAGAATATGCCTCGGTCAGATCAAAATACTCAGCTGAACATCCAGACATCATACGCTTAAAAAGCGAGATTTCCTCGCTGGAAAAAGAAACAGGAAAATCAAATAGTGCGGCTGCTTTAGCTGAAGAATTAAAATTATTGAGTGGTGAGTTAGCGCAAACAAGGAAGAAGTACACAGCGGAACACCCTGATGTGATTGCCCTGGAAGAAAAAACAGCGGCATTAAATAAAGAATTAGTAGAAGCAAAAAATAATCCAGTTGCAAATTATTATCAGGGGCAGCCGGAAAATCCGATTTATATCACTATTCAGTCACAACTTGCAGGGGTTGAAAGTGAGATTAGATCGATTGCAGTACAACGTAAAGAAATTTTGGCGAAGATTAACGAAATAGAACGCACTCTGTTCGAAGCGCCGCAAGTTGAACGTGATTATCTGGTGCTGAAAAGGGATTATGAAAACGCAATAATACGTTATCAGGAAACAAAAGCTAAACAAATGCAGGCGGATGTTGCAAAACAGCTTGAGGCTGAAAGCAAAGGTGAGCGTTTTACTTTAATCGAACCTGCCATTTTACCTGAAAAACCGGTTAGCCCTAATCGACCCGCCATTATATTCTTAGGTTTTATTCTGGCTTTGGGCTGTAGCCTTGGCTTTGCCATCGTAGCTGATGCTATCAGCGGTACGGTTCGTGGTGCCAGAAGCATACAGAGACTGTTAGGTGCATTACCGCTAGCGGTGATTCCTTATGAAATGAATTTACTGGATGAAGCCAAAACACAACGAATCAAAAAACGAGTGGTTTTATTGTTTTTTGCCATTATTCTCTTTGCATTATTATTTATACATTTTGTGGTATCACCATTAGATGTTTTGTGGTTTAGAATATTGCGTAAAATTGACATATTAATGGCATAACCGGCAGACAGTTGAGATTAGTATACCTCTCGCACTCAAGAATGCCCCGTTTAGAGTGCGTAGGTTTTTGTTAAGAGCAAGACGTAAAGGCGCAGTAATAGTGTGCTATTGCAAGTCTTTACAACGATGCTGCTCCGTCCTTTGGTTCGTAAACGCCACATCCATGTGCCACTACTGGTAAAAAGATGTGTGCTATAAATGGGGTATTCTTGAGTGCGAGAGGTACACTATGGAAAAAATACAACAGGCATTAGAAAGAGCAAGGCAGCAACGAGAAGGCTTAGACCATAGTGTCAGCATTCGTCAAAGTCATGCTGAAGATGTGCAATCAATCAAGTATACCCAGACAAAATCAGTGGAAGGGCATATTGGTTTGCAACGTGAGAATCGCATTTTAAGCGCAATGGAGCATAACGAGTATGCCGATGCGTTTAAAATGTTAAGCACGCAGATTATGCAGCGCATGGAAGAGCATAAGTGGAATTCGATTGCTATTACCAGTGTGGGTGAGGGCGAAGGTAAAACCACGACAGCGATTAATTTGGGCATTAGTATTGCTAAAGAGATTGAATACACTGTTTTGCTGGTAGACGGTAACTTAAGAAAACCGGAGTTACACGAATATTTTGGTATAACGCCTGAGCTGGGATTAAGTGATTTTCTGAGAAAAGATATTGATCTTTCTGATATTTTGATAAGACCGGGTGAGATTGACCACTTTGTTATTTTACCGGGTGGTCAACCACTGATGAACTCCACCGAAATGTTAGGCTCACCGAAGATGTGTACATTGGTGAATGAATTAAAAGACCGATACCCGAAAAGAATGGTTATTTTTGATATGCCACCGGTTTTAAGCGTGGCTGACACCGTGTCTTTTTCGCCTTGTGTGGATTGTGCGTTAATTGTGGTAGAAGATGATACCACCAAACAGGCCGATCTTGAGCGGGCGATTGATTTGCTGTCTGTTACTAATATCATTGGCACGGTTTTAAATAAGGCGAAGTATTAACTGTAGTGGATTAGATTTAAACTTGGCACAAGATGTCAGCTCTATACATAGAGCGAATGGCTGAGTTCGGTCATTCGCTGACATTCAAAATTAAAAAAGCATAGTCCGCGAAGAACGCAAAAGACGCGAAAAAAGCAAAAACAATAATAGGGTAATTGGCTAGAAGAAAGCTATTTGCTTTCAGCAGTGTAGGGTGGGCAAAAAAACGTGCCCACCCTACAAAAACAGAATCAAAAATTTAAAATATTTTATTTGCGCTTTTTTCGCGTCTTTTGCGTTCTTCGCGGACTAAATCTTTTTAGCTTTGGCAACGTCCGTAATGTGTCAAAACCAGTCACTCCACTGACACCAGCGCTCAGAATAACAACAACCTGGAATTGTAAATATAGATATTATGGAACACCTAATCACACCATACAAAGGCAAGCTGATTAATCTGCTACTGGATGAAGCTGATTCTGAACGTATTAAAAAAGAATCAGAATCCTATCCGGCAATAACGCTTAGTCAAAGGCAGCAGTGTGATCTGGAATTGCTGGTAACAGGTGCTTTGTCACCTTTAACAGGCTTCATGAATCAGCACGAATATGAATCGGTTGTTGAAAATACCACGTTATTAGATGGTACTGTCTGGCCACTTCCTTATTATCTTGATTTGTCAGAAGAGCAGGCGGCTAAAATTAATGTTGGCGACAAAGTTGCACTGCACGATGTCGAAGGTTTTATGCCAGCGGTGATGACTGTCGAAAGCAAATGGCAGCCAGACAAAAATAAAGAAGCAGAAAACATATATGGTACCTTAGATACCGAGCATCCGGGTGTTGATTACCTGATGAATTCGGTGGGCAAAGTTTATATTGGTGGCAAGGTTGATGCCGTACAACTGCCCTCACATTATGACTTTGAAACACTTCGTTTTACAGCAAAAGAATTACGTCAGCATTTTGATAAATTAGGTTGGCGCTCTATCGTGGCTTTTCATACCAGTAAACCGATGCATGCGGTACATGTTGAAATGACCATGCGTGCCTCAAAACAGGCCAATGCCCATATCTTAATTCACCCGGTTGTCGGCATGGCAAAACCCGGTGATCTGCATTATTACTCTCGTGTGCATTGTTATCAGGCGATATTAAAACAGTATCCTAAAAGTCTTGTGTCATTAGCATTGATTCCCATGGCAATGCGTATGGCGGGACCACGAGAAGCATTAATGAATGCCATCATTCGGCAAAATTATGGTTGCACGCATTATATCGTGGGCACTGAACATGCTGGCCCGCCAAATGTGCGCGACTCAGGTAAACGGTTTTATGTAACCGGTGCTTCACAGCAATATGTTAAACAGTTTGAAAATGCTATCGATATTAAAATCATCAACATTGAAGAGCTTTGTTATGATGAGGAAAAAGAAAAATTTATAACTCGAATTGATAGTATGCAGGCATTATGCAGTAGTGAGTCATTTTCTAATAGCAGGATTGTAAATTCATTACTCAAGCAGGAAGATATTCCACACTGGGTGACCTATCCAGCAGTTTTAAGAGCCTTACAGCAGTCTTACCCAGCTCGCTCAAAACGAGGCTTAACCTTGTTTTTTACCGGGCTTTCCGGCTCCGGTAAATCAACACTGGCAAGAATTATATACGCTAAATTTCTTGAAGAAGGCAAACGAGCAGTCACCTTGTTAGACGGCGATGTGGTTAGACTTAATTTATCCAGTGAATTAGGTTTTTCAAAAAAAGACAGGAATATAAACATAAGAAGAATAGGTTATGTTGCCAGTGAAATAACTAAAAATCGTGGCGTAGCCATTTGTGCACCTATCGCCCCTTATAAAGATACTCGGCGGGAAGTGCGTAATAATATTGAAGAATACGGTGCATTTGTAGAAATACATGTTTCAACCTCACTTGAAGAATGTGAGAGTCGAGATAGAAAAGGCCTGTACGCAAAAGCCAGGAAGGGAATTATTCCTGAGTTCACTGGCATAAGTGATCCCTACGATATACCGGAAAATCCTGAAATAAGGATTGATACAGTGAATGTGAGTCCGGTACAGGCGGCACAGGAAATTTATTTATATTTAATCCGTGAAGGGTATATAGGTTAAAGAGCGTTATACAAAAGGGTGAAAGTATTAAAAATACTGTTATTACGGTCAACGTTATCTGTCATTTTGACTATTTCCGCCTGTCATCTCGACTAAAAGGAGAGATCTATACCACGGTGGCTCAAGATCTCTCCCGTTGGTCGAGATGACAGGCGACAATAGTCGAGATGACAGGCGACAATAGTCGAGATGACAGGCGGCAATAACGAGATGACCGGTAGCATTACCTGAGACTACCATGTATCAGCTTGTATCAACCAGGATAACGAATTTAGAACAAATCAAACAATTATTAAGGCAATACTATGAAATCATACAGAATCTTGTTATTAATCCTTGCTGCTTTCGCACTCATTTCATGTGGTGGCGCTGAAGAAAGAAAAGCGGTTTATCTGGAGAGGGCGAAATCGTCTATTGCCTCCGGCAATCTTGATAAGGCAAGAATCGAATTAAAAAATGTGCTGCAAATTGATCCGAAAGATGGTGAAGCTTATTTTCAGCTTGGAAAAGTGCATGAGCAGTTAAATGAATACCAAAAAGCATATGGCAATTATCTAAAAGCAGAAGAACTTAACCCTGAGTTGTTAGAAAATCAGGCCAGGTTGGGTCGAATCTATCTTTTACTCGCTAATGAACCTGACAAAGCACAACAAAAAATTGATTTAATTCTGTCAAAAGAACCCAATAATGCTGACGGTTTATTGTTAAAAGCCGCAGTCATGTTAAGAAGCAAGGATACTGATGCAGCAATAGAGATCGCGAAAAAGATTATTGCTCAGGATTCAGCACATATTGAAAGTGTTGCCTTTTTAGCTTCCCTGTATATGCGCGAGAATCAAGTCAGAGAAGCAATAAACCTGATAGACACAGCATTAAAAAACAATGAAAGCAATGAAAAGTTAAATAACTTATTGGCATTGGCTCTGGTTGCAGACAAGGACTTTGAGCGTGCTGAAATACTATACAAAGAGTTTGTTGAAAAAAATCCGGATAGTAGTACAAGTTATAACAACCTGGCGGCCTTTTATCATCAGATAAACGATAAAGCTAAAGCAGAACAAGCTCTTCGCGCATCAGTTGAAAATGATTCAGATGATGAGAAAAGAATTTTAACGCTGATAAAGTATATTAAAGAAACCAGGAGTAATACTGATGCTATTAAAGAACTGGAATCGTTTATTGATATCAACAAACGGCTGGGAAAGTTAAGAATATCACTGGCTGAATTATTAATTATTAATGGTGATAGAGATTCAGCGGTAACTGTTCTGCAACAGGCTATCAACGATTTTTCAGAAGAAGTGACGGGTGTTTCTGCACGTACAATTTTGACTGCTTTATATCTTAGCGATGAGGACTTTGAGAAAGCGACTAAGGTTATTGAAGATGCTATTTCAATTTCACCCAATGATCCTGATATTAATTTCTTGAGAGCAAAATTTGCTGTACATAATAAAGATCTGGAAACGGCCATTATTTCTTTGCGCATTGTTACCAAAGAAATGCCCGAAAATATTGAGGCATTCTTTTTGTTAGCTAACGTTTATCAGCAGGAAGGTAATACTGAACAGGCTAAAAGTACCTTAACCAGTGCTTATGAAAATAATAGAACCAATGCGGAAGCACTATTAAAACTGGCACAATACCATTTGACACGCGATATCAATCAAGCTGAAAAAATCATTGATCACTACAATACGATAAAAGGTACTGATTATGATGGTTTATCCATAAAATCAGCCATATTAAATCAGCAGAAAAAGCAATCTGAAGCATATGAAATAGCGAAAATTTTAATGGAGGTCTATCCAGATAAGCCAAATGGCTATTTGCAGGCGATTCCTTATTATGGCGTTAAAAAAGATAAAAAATCTGCTATCTCACTTTTAGAAAAAGGCTATCTGAACACCAGTGATAACAGGAAATTACTGGTTTTGTTAACCGCTTTTCAGATAGAAGAGAAAAAATTTGATATTGTCGAAAAAAGAATAAAAGCAGAATTGATTTCAACGCCTGATGATGCGCAATTAAAAATATTGTTGGCTAAAGTGTTTATGGTAAATAACAAGGCTGATTCTGCAGAAGTACTGCTTAATGAGGTTGTCGCAATTAACCCTGTTATTGAAGAACCGTATTTATTGCTGTCTCAGATATATCAAAGTAAAAGAGATTTAAATGCAGTTAAAACAATTCTTGTTAAAGGTGCTGAAAATAGCAAAGCCAGCCTTAAAATATTATTAAGACTGGCATCTATCTATGAGGCAGAAGCGTCTTATAAGAAAGCAATAGATGTTTATCGGGATTTATCTGTCAATCACCCTGAGAATTTTATCATCGTGAATAATCTAGCGTCCATGTTATCGGACTATGGCAATAATAAGGATGATCTGGAACTGGCAAAAACACTTATTGAAAAACTGAAAGAAAGTGATCAACCAGTGTTTTTAGATACCATAGGTTGGGTTTATTACAAACTTGGCGACCATGAAAAAGCGATTCAATATCTAACCCGGGTGGTAGAAAAAATGCCGGAAGTGAACGTGTTTAATTATCATTTAGGAATGGCATATAAGCTGTCTGGTGATAATGCTCAGGCAAAAATTTATCTGGAAAAAAGTCTTGTTGATAATAAGCCGTTTAAACAAAAAGAGTCAGCAGAAACGGCTTTAAAAAATATTTCTGGTTAGCGCAAAATCCAGTCAGGCTTACACAAATGACTCGTATTTTTTCGAGATTTTCTATAGAGTGCCAGGGATAATCAGGCTTCATCAGAGTATCCCTGGACATCTAATTTAATTATTAAATATATTCCGTCACTCTGAACAAAAGCATTGCTGGTTTATTCAATGAACATAGGCACAATCAGTTACTCAGTAAGTGCTTTTGTCTTTCTGGTATTCCTGGCAATTCTGCTAACAGATAAGCATAAGGGTGCAACAAAACAGACCTTATTAATTACTGCCGGCATTAGTTGTATCTGGTCTTTTGTTCTTGTCTATGAATCTTTAATCTCGGTTGATCAAGTTCAAATATCAATATTTGACTACTTTAAAAGTGTTGCCTGGCTGGTTCTACTGGGGCAGCTTTTAAGTATTGCCTATCAACGCAGTTATAAAAAAGCAACAATAAAAAAAATTCGCAATGGGTTTTTTATTCTTGTTTTTATCTTAATATTACCTGGATATGTCATTGAAAGTTTTTCGTCAGGTCAGGGTGTAAAATACCTGACGGCGCTAAATTTATTCATCGCGATAACAGGTATCGTTTTTGTTGAGCAGTTATATCGTAATACACTTGCTGAAAAAAAATGGGCAATTAGATATCTATGTCTGGGTTTATCAGGTATGTATATATATGATTTTTATATGTACGCTGATGCTTTTTTATACCAACGGATTGATCCGGTACTCTGGCAGGCAAGAGGATTTGTTTATGCCCTTAGCGTTCCTCTAATCGGCATTTCTATATCACGTGATCCGCTTTGGTCGCCCGAAATATTCATCTCCCGTCGGGTCGTTTTTCATACCACTGCTTTACTGACCAGCGGCATTTATTTAGTGGTTATGGGAATAGCGGGTTATTACGTCCGCGATTTTGGTGGTAACTGGGGTCTGGTTGCACAGGCTATTTTCTTATTCATAACGGTATTGTTATTAGCGCTGTTTTTAACATCGCGCCGTATTCGGGCACGTATTTCCGTTTTTGTTAATAAACATTTCTATCCTTATAAATATGACTACCGGGAAGAATGGTTACGTTTCATTCGAACCATTGCAGCATCCAGTGAAGAAAAAAAATTGTACCGCAATACCATAAAATCTATCGCCCAAATCATTGAAAGTCAGGGTGGTTTGCTCTGGTTACGTAAAGACAATGGCTTCTTCGTTTGTGTTGATAGCTGGGAAATGCAGAAAGTGACGATGCGCGAGCCAACGGAATCGTCATTGCCTAAATTTATGCTGGAGCATGAATTTATAATAAATGTTGATGAATTTCAGGAAAAACCCGAAGTTTATAAACGATTAGGTTATCTTGAATTGCCTGAATGGGTGAAAATAATACAACCGTGGTTAATTGTTCCGCTTATTTATAATGATTTATTGATCGGCTTTATTGTGCTTGATCACGCCATTGCTGGTAAAAAAACCTTCAACTGGGAAGACAGCGATTTGCTAAAAACTGTGTCCAGACAGGTAGCCACTTTTTTAGAAACCATGCATGCTTCTGAAGCGCTTGCTGAAGCAAGGCAATTTGAACGTTTTAATAAAACGTCAACCTATGTGTTACATGATATAAAAAATCTGGCTGCGCAACTTTCACTGATTAGCAGCAATGCAGAAAAACATAAAGACAATCCATTGTTTATGGAAGACGTTTTTAAAACCATAAGTAACTCGACTTCAAAAATGAATAAAATGATGGAAGTGTTAAATGCCAGGGTGGCAACCAGTCAGTTGTGTAAAGTGGACATTATTTCTGTACTGCAAGAACTGGTGAAAAATAGAAAGGTTTCCGGTGCTAAACCTGTTCCACTATTAAGCTGTGAAACCAGGTCATTTTTTGTCAAAGCAGATAAGCAGCAGCTACTCGCGATACTCGGTCACCTTGTTCAAAACGCACAGGATGCTACTGATGATGATGGCAAAATATTAATTTCTCAAAAGCATGCTATTGATGGTGTGGTCATTGAAATTCAGGATACAGGCACAGGCATGAGTGATGAGTTTATAAGACATAAGCTGTTTAAACCTTTTAAAACAACAAAAGGGGCAAAAGGAATGGGGATAGGGGCGTATGAAGCCAGAGAAATTATCCTGGCAATTGGTGGTCAAATTGAAGTTAACAGTGAAGAAAAGGTAGGAAGCTGTTTCAAGTTAACCATACCTGCTGCGGTTTAATGCTTATTGAAAAACAAACGTAAGTTGTATAAGTCTGCATTTCATATATGAAGGAGAGTGTCAGGTATGGAATGGCTGACTTCGACACATAGCTGACGTTAAAAACTAAACCCCCTCAATCCCCCTTTGAAAAAAGGGGGAGGTAAAAAGGCTTTAGTCCCTCCCTTTTTGAAAGGGAGGTTAGGAGGGTTTGTTTTTTCTGTGTGTCCACTAATGACCGTAATCAGTCATTGGTTTACTGAATTACAAATAAGTTAAAATAAGTGTTAAATATTTCGACAAACAACAGGAATTATGTTAAAAATCAGTTCATGAATAATAATAAATTACTTGTCGTAGAAGACGATCCGGGGCTACAAAGCCAAATACGCTGGTGTTTTGAAAATTATGACGTTTTTTTGGCTAATGATCGTAAATCTGCCATTGAGCAAATTCATAAAAATAAACCTGCTGTTGTTACACTGGATTTAGGTTTGCCGCCACATGAGGATGATCCCAGTGAAGGGTTTGCTACTCTGGAGCAGATTTTAGAGATTGAACCTGATACAAAAGTGATTGTTGTTACTGGTCAGGAAGAGCACGAAAATGCAGTAAAAGCGATCGGTTTGGGTGCCTATGATTTTTATAGCAAGCCGTTCGAACCCGAAATTATTAGCGTCATTGTTAATCGGGCGTTTCGCTTATTAGAACTTGAAGATGAAAACCAGAGATTACAAACAAACATTCCCAGTCAGGAATCATTTGAGGGTATCATTGCCTGTAGTCCACAGATGCAAAGTCTTTGCAAAGCCATCGAAAAAGTAGCACCTT
>CAZALW010000051.1:0-14305 GCA_964485705.1 uncultured Thiotrichaceae bacterium | reverse complement strand
TAACTCAAGTTTCGGGGTTCAAATCAAACATTAAAACACGATTAACTTGATGATTTAAAAGAAATTAATGCCTCATTGTGGTAAAATACTTGTTGCCTGGACAAAGTAAAAAACCACAAGAGACATCAAATGAATTCTGCCACAAAGCCCATAAGTTTACCATCGCTAACCACGGATCTACTGGCTCAAACGAACATCAATATTGATAATGTTTTTAATTCCACCTGGAAAAACATCGGTTTTAAATCCATGCTGCAGCAATCAAAATTTAGCAAGCGCTCAGGGGTACCGGCTAGCGAAGTGGTCTATTTGTTGATGCTTTGGGTTTGGCTTAAAGTCAATTCAGTGGCGATGTTTTCAAGGGATGCATTGCTTACTTTTTCAGCGACTAAAAAAGATGCGTTATATGATTTACTCAACCGGGAAGATCTGGATTGGCGAAAACTGCAATTATTAACCGCTAAAAAAGTACTCAACACCAGTCGAAAAAATAAACTCAATGCTTTTGTTGTTGATGATTCGGTTAAAACAAGGCGTGGAAAAAGAATGCCTGGTGTTTCCAGTCATTTTGACCATTTAACGGGTCGTTGCGTTATGGGGCAGCAAATTGTCACCTTAGGGGTTGCCAATGATGAGCAGTTTGTGCCTGTCGATAATGAAATATTCATCAGCCAGAGCAAGGAGCAAGTACTAGACTACCAATTCATTGATGGTCGTAGTATTGCAGCGAAACGTTATCAACAATCAAAGCAACAAACCAAGCCCCAAATGGTGTGCAATATGATAGCCAGAGCGATTCGAACTGGCATTCATGCCGAATACTTTTTAGCGGATGCCTGGTTTGCCACTAAACATATTCTGAAAATGACGATCACGCACTCGCTGGTTGCGATTGTCAGAATGAAAAAGAACAAAATGAAATATCGCTTAATGATCGAAGGCACTGCCCATTTTCTTTGTGCTAAGCAATTGTACAAACAGTACGTCAAAGGCCACTGGAAAACACTTGCTCATTTGCCTTATCAAAGTAAATCAATTGTCGTTGAGTTGAATTTAACCAGCTCAGATAAAGAGTCTGCCCAGTGGGTTAAAGTCAAGCTGTTATTTGTGCGTTCAGTCAATGAAGAAAAACAACAGGCCAGTAAACATGATTGGGCATTATTTCTAACCACAGATAGCCAACTGGCTGATGAGAAAATTCTTGAGGTATATGCACTACGCTGGGGGATTGAAGTCTATTTTAAAGAAGCCAAACAAAAACTCGGTTTTTTAAAAGAGCAAAGCCGACATTACAGTGCTTACATTGCATCAATTCATCTAACTGGGCTAAGGTTTTGTTTGCTATTGTTTGCCAAACATGAGAATGGCGCGGCAAGACTCAGTGAAGTTAGAAATGACTTTGAAGAGAGTTTGAACTGTTTAAATTTTGCGAGTAAATTATGGGGATTATTTAAAGCGTTAATTGCCAGGGCGTTGCATGACGTTGCCAGCTTGCAGAGTCAGGATAAAATCCATTTAATGGATAAAATTGAACAAACGGTTATTGATTTCTTCACGCAAGTCATGCAAATGGATAGTTTTACATTACGGCAAGAGGCTTTGGAATAAGGGAAGGTTCATTTTTTTCGTTAAAAATGAATCCCGAAACTTGAGTTAATAAAATTAGTCAAGGACCTGTTTTGGCCAAGGGTGATAGCAACCCAAGACTTGATTGTAGTGGAGGTTTTTGTGGCCCCACTGTTGATGTTGGCGAAAATGGCCAAGTCACTGGTGGTGCGAATGATCAAGGAACACCTGGTGGTGGGTATAGTTGTGATTTCTAATATTGTTTTTGCTAATAAGCGTTAGTATGCAATTCTTGTAAGCCTCAAAATAATTTTCATTTGTGGCTTACAATTTTTGCATATAGAGCTGAAACCTGGCTAGAAAAATTATTAAGTTAAGGAGCAAACGTGAAATTATTATTAATCATATTAGTTGTAGCATTATCTTCTTCATGTGCTAGTAAGCCTGGACTACAAAAATTAAGTGAAAGCGTAGAGAAGTCATATGATAAAAGAGAAACAATAAGCTACTCTAAATTCAAGTCTCTTAGTAACGATGAATTTCATAATTATATGTTTGTTATTGGTAAAGGTGATGAAATACCATTTGATGTGAAAGTAAGTACAGAGTCTGTTGAATTTAAAGGCTCGCTTCCTTTGGTGCTGAGAAGGAATATGTATCTTATTGCGGCAAAAGAACTGTGTAGCTTTGAAGATTTTGATTACATAGTTAAAAACCACGAAGTTTGTTTGCCTTATGTAAGCTTTGATAAAAAAATTGGACTCCACTTCTTTTTGTGAACAAGATTTTAGGTGTCAAATATGAGACATGGGGCGGATCGTTTAATAAAGATTCTGGGTTGAAATTAAATGCTTCATATACATCAAAATCTATATTTAAAAAATAAAAGAATTATGTAAAGGCTGGTTTAATGTTTTTGCAACCAATCACTGATAATGCAAATTCACTGACGTTCTATTACGCTGCGCTCAGTTCCACGCCGTTGATTTGCGACGATATTAGACATAAATTGAGAGTGGTTAATTGTGAAATTAAGTTGGAACATACAACAGTTATATCGAATTTTACTTGTATTGATTATTGTACTATTTATATCTGGGTGTGCTGGTCGTTATTCCCCGCTCCCATTAAATACTTCACCAGCCGAAAGACAGGCGCATCTCACATCGAAAATTGATCGTATTCTGGATGAAGAACAATCTTCTATGCAGTCAGGGATCAGTGTAATTGTTAAAAAAAATGGTGCTGTCATATACAAGCGTAGCAAAGGACTGGCAGATATTAACCTGGACATACCTGTTACTTCCAATACAATCTTCGAAATTGCATCAGTTTCCAAACCAATAACTGCTATTGCCGTTATGCAGCTCAGGGAGAAAAAATTATTACTCTTGAATGATTCTGTACGAAAGTGGATGCCAGAATTACCAAAGACCTGGGATAATATCACAATTCATTATTTGCTTTCTCACCAGTCCGGGATTCCAAATATCATAGAAAATATACCGATTGGATTCTTTTTTTACCTGGATGGGCTAGACAATCAGAGAGTAATTCAGCGATTCGTATACGATGACACTCTCTTGTTTAAGCCAGGTAGTAGTGCCAAATATAGCAATAGTAACTATGTACTCCTTGCTGAGGTCATCGGACGCGCATCTGGTATGACTTATTCCCAATACCTACATGAGAATATATTTTTACCTTTGGGTATGTACTCAACATATACTGCCGTAGACACCCCTCCTGGTGGTGCATCTGTAGCACTCGACTACGGTCACCACATTAAAATCCTTGGTGCAACCCTGGAAATGGTGGGTCCGATAGGTATTCGTAGTACAACTTCAGATTTGATTTTATTAGTAGACGGCTTACTTTCCGGGAAGCTCATAAAAACGGAATCACTGCGGTTGATGACGACACCAAATTCTGAATATTTCATAGAAAAAAGTGAAAGTTTTTTCTATGGTTATGGCTGGTATATACCGAAACAGAAGCCTGCTCTTTCTGTTTTCTCTCATAAAGGAGATCTCCATGGATTCGGAGCCTATTTGCATGTTGACCATCACAATGAACTAGGTTGTATCATTCTTGGTAATGCAGGCGATAAAACCAGGCAAACAATTCATTCTATTTATTGGGCTGTACGTAATGCCTATCAATAACATTCATTTTCTAATGGGTATGATTTAACAATTGCAATGATTGAAAACATTAACAAATTTTGTTTTATACGGCTGCTGGTTGTTGTGGTCTGCGTATTAATGGTTGGCTGTGGAAAAATTATAGTTAATACGGATTGGTCAGAATTTTTACATGAGGTCGGTCACGGTTTTGCCCATGCCAATTGTCAAAAAGACAGGAATATAGATTCTGCTGATTATTATGAATGCATAAAGGAAGTAGAAACAACTCATGACGACCTAGAAATATATCGACAAATCAAGAAGCAAGAATCAGCCATTGAACTGAGTCAATGCGACACTGCGGTAATCTCAAAATCTATGGTGAGATTAGATAACCAAAAAACTACACTAAATCATGACGGATCATGTGAGCCTACCCTTGATACAAGGTTTAATTTCCATGAGTAAAAAACAAATTAATTACATGACAGCTATTATCGTCACTGTTTCCATTTTAACATTACCAGGCTGTGTAAAGTTAAAATCGCAAACGCCTGAAGAAATTGGACAAGTGTGGTCTGATAACCATAAATGGTTTATTCGCGCAGAGTGTCTTGAATTGCACGCCACTATAGCTAATGTAAATGCTTGCATGGAACAAAATCAAGTATCTCCCTATTATGAATACAAAGACCTGCTTGATTAAGACGGCTTAAATTTCTGTTACTGTTTTTGCCTGTATCTTTATCGATCTTCTGTGTACATACTGAACCCTTTTCTGCCAAAAGAATTAATTAAACCTGATTTTTATGAATAAACTAATAATAGTTATTGACGTAATAACCAATAGTTACTATTATGCGAATTAAGCAGGATGAATATGTAGAGTATGTTGTTCAGAAAAAAATTTGCCCTGGTTTTTAGGCATTTGGTCGCATCAGCCTTTTTGATGCATTGTAAAGGAGAGTTGTATGAAAAATATTAAGGTTAATAAAACTAGTCAAGGGCCAGTTTTGGCTAAGGGTGGTGTTGATTGTACTGGTGAGACTGCTGGATATAGGGGGTGCAGTGTTCCTATTGGCGATAACTCTAAAATCGGTGTAGGTGGTAGCACTCAGAGTGGTACACCAGCCGCTGGTGGTGGGTGTGAGTGCGGTTTTTAATAATAATTTTTGACAAATTATTATATGTAAACTAGGTAAGCCACAAAGGATTTGTGGTTTACTTTTTTTCTACGCTAGATTAGCGATGACAAGTTAAAGGTGGAATCTTGTCAAGATTGAGTATTATGCGCGTTGTTATCAAAAATTCAGGGTGAGCCATCATGAGGTTAAATTAATTAGGGTATGCGACAGTCACATCGTTTTTTATTAGTTCTGTTTATCGCATTTTTTTTTGTCGCGTGCGCTAGTAACGGTGGTCACTACTCTCCGCTTCCGCTAGAAACAACGCCCGCCCAAAGGCAGGCACACCTGGTTGCAGAACTGGATCGCATCCTTGATGTGCGACAGTCCGCCTCGCAGGCCGGTGTGAGCGTGATAGTGAGAAAGGATGGTGTTGTGGTTTATAACCGGAGCAAAGGTATGGCTGATATTAAAACAGATGCACCTATTACTTTTGATACTTCATTTGAACTTGCATCGGTCTCCAAGCCAATAACCGCCATTGCTGTTATGCAACTCATGGAACGAGGTTTATTGAACTTGAATGATTCCGTGCTGAAATGGCTGCCGGAATTGCCGATGACCTGGCATAACATCACAATCAAATATTTGCTTTCTCATCGGGCGGGGATTCCTGGTTTCGCGCAGGATATGTCGATTGAATCGTTTCAAACCTTGGATGGGGTAGATAATCAGAAAATAGTTCAGCACTTCGTAAACAACGATGGCCTATTGTTTTTACCGGGTATTGATGCGTACTATAGCAATAGTAACTATGTTTTTCTGGCGGAAATTATCGCTCGATCGTCTGGTATGTCTTATTCACAATATCTAAATGATAATATTTTTTTACCTCTGGGTATGTACTCAACATTTGTTTATGGAATCGTGCCGCCTGTCGATACCATAGTAGCACTTAATTATGGGAGTGATAGCAAGGTCTTCGGTATAACTCTGGCAATGGTCGGTCCATACGGAATTCATAGTTCAGCCTCAGATTTGATTTTGCTGGTGGACGGCTTGCTTTCCGAAAAGCTCGTTATGAAAGAAACACTGCGATTGATGACATCTCCTCATTCTGGTGTTGTTGTGCCGGATGACTTCTATGGATATGGCTGGTATGTGTCGCCAAAAAAGAATGGACTCGCTGTCTTTATGCATTCAGGAGAAAGTGATGGGTTCAGAACCTCTATTAAAGTTAATTATCAGAAAGGCGTTGATTACGTCATTCTCGGCAATAACGGCGATAGAACAAAAAAAATCATAGATTCTATTTTTTGGGTTGTGCTAAATACCTATGAGTAACATACCTTCTCTACCTGGTTTTGCCTGGCTTCATGCAACAGTTAACCATTTTATCTACACAGCTTTCTCCCGACTATTGATAGTAGTTATCTGTGGCGCAATGGCTGGCTGTAGCAAAATCGTAGTGAAAACTGATTGGCCCGAATTTTTATCAAATATAGGTCACGATTCTGCTCGTGTTTCTTGTCGGTCAAACAGGAATATAGATTCTGCTGATTACAAAGAATGCCTAAATGCAGTTGATAGAAACTATGCAGATTGGCAAACACAACGCCAGGCAGAGATGAAAAAAATAGACTACGAAAAAAGTCGTTGCTACACCCCGGAAACCCTGGAGTTTGATCGGGTATTTAATGGCCAAATAACGCCGCTAAATCTCAACGGTTCATGCAAGCCAATTTCAGCGAGTAAGATTGATTTTTATAGTCCTGGAACAAAGGAATAACCCGATGACTTTTATGGATTTTGCGTTGCTGCTCGGGCGACGTTTAAGCAGAAATTTATTTGTTCCGCTTATGGCGAGAACCAGTTTACGCAGATTGCAACCATACGAAATCACTACGGTTGAAACCATCAAAAATGTGCTTCGAGTGAATAAAAGTGAAGCCATGACTATTTATCGACGTGGAGCACAAAGTATTGCAGGCTTAAGATTTGATTTCTTTTTCATGTCTCGCTTTAATCAGCGTACTCTTCAGAAGGATCTAGATTTGGTTCAAGTCTTCGGTGCAGAAAGACTCCCTGATCTTCTTGCATCAGATAGCCCTGTCCTCATAATCACTATGCATATGGGAAATTTCCCACTTGGCTTTCTAAAACTGGTGTCATCTGTTGAAGGTAAGCGAAAATTTTTTGTATTTAAGGCTAACCAAAAAAACAACAATGAAGATTCTCTGTTCACGTTATTTCGACAACAGTCGTTAGAAATTGAAGCACTGTACGCTGGAGAAGATGGTGGGAAAAAGGCGTACCAGGAATTACGCAAAGGCAACGTGGTTATAATGATGGTCGATTTCGAGGTTTATGTTACGTCCATGGCAAATGTCACTTTTTTTGATCAGATCTGTCAAATGCAGGCTGGACCAGCCACACTTGCCGTCTTGAGCAAGGCTGTAATTGTTCCTATTGTCAATTTTAAAAACACCAGTGGGCAAGCTACTATCAAGGTCGAATCACCGCTTTATACCAAAAAAATCTCGCTGGACGAAACTAATCAGCAAGTCATAGTCCGTTTGACTCAAGAAATTGCCAGTTTGCAGGAGTCCTGGATACGGATTGCTCCTTCACAGGTTCAGTCATGGATAGGTATTGCTAGAACGATACGTAGAATAAATTCAGATTCAAAAGTGAAAATATTAAACCCATAAAAAAACAGACAGGATTCACGTTATGTGCGCCTAACTCAGAAAATTCCTATTGAACATAGATTGAAAGTCGCAATAACATAATTGAACCGAATGAATTTTTAATTGAATATGGATATAAAGGATTGATTGACCCATGGCACATAAAATAACGCAAACCAGACTAGATATTGAGTTAAAGCTAATTAAATTCCTGTTGATATTGTTAACGGCATTATTGTTGAGTTCCTGCGCCGATTCAATCCCGTTTCCTGTCACATCTGCTGAAAAGAAAGCGTTTGTGACGACTCAGATTGACTACCATCTGGGGTGTTATCAATCTCCAACACAAGCAGGTGTTTCTTTATTATTTCTCAAGGACGATGAGGTTGTCTATAAACGTAGCGTTGGTATGGCTGATGTCACGCAAAGCGTATCCATTACAGAAAACACAGTATTTAGAACAGCTTCAGTAACAAAACCATTTGCCGCACTGGCAATTATGCAACTGGTGGAAAGAGGTTTGTTGTTTCTGGATGACTCTGTACGTACATGGTTACCGGAACTGCCTGTTTCCTGGCATGAGATAACCATACATGACTTGCTAACTCACCAGTCAGGGATACCAAATTACTTGAGTACTTTTACAGTTGGTGTGCTTGATGGTATGACTAATCAAGATGTTCTTGATTACTTTACAGCTAACGCAACGCTTGATTTTTTACCAGCAACCGATGCCAGATACAGCAATGGAAATTATACAATCCTGGCAGAAATTATCGCCCGTGCTTCAGGTCAGTCTTTCGCCCAGTATTTACATGCAAATATACTGACCCCTGCAGGCATGACTTCCAGTTATCTCGTTGGTGAGGCGCTTCCTTTAGAGCTTGATGTTGCACTCAATTATGCTTATGACTTGAAGGCTAATGGTATTACCTATCTAACGACAGGTGCAATTGGTTTGATGAGTTCGATTTCAGATTTAAACAGGTTTGTTGTTGCCTTGCTTGACAATGAAATTGTATCTGCCGCAATGTTTAAATTGATGGTGCAACCTCATGCAAAATTTGGTGATAATAGATATTATGGATATGGGTGGTACGTCAATTCACCATTTAATGGTATGTTTAATCACGGAGGTATGGTGGGTGGGTTTCGTTCCATGTTTTACATTAACAGAAAAGAAAACCTTGTCTTTATAACATTAGGTAACGAAGGCGAGCTGACAGATATAGTAGTTGGAAGCTCGCTGAATGTTATTCGCTATGTTTATGAAAACATCACCGCAGACAAAATAAAGGATGGAATTAGAATAAAAGGAGACTGCTCAAATTTTAGGAAAGCTGCTCGTAAACAGTGTAGTAAATTAAAAAACACGGATGATGTCAAGGTTTGTCTGAGTCAACATGAAGAACCTTACGATGAATATAATTACTGATTGCTCCCAAACTGTAAGATTTTGTAACCTACAGCTTAATAAACATGAGCCTCTTTTAACACAATACTGGACAGTAGTATGATAAAAATGGATTCTGCTGATTTGGCAACACTCTCTAAAACATTCAATAACCATAAACACAGTTATTTTTTACTTGGCTCAATTCACGGTTATTCAATATCTGAGATAAAAGTTATTTTGGATACTTCATCTGAATATCACTATCTGGATACTAAAAAAGAACCTCGTGTACTTGTTTCGGTGTTTGATGTGGATCAAACACAAAAACACGCAAGAATTCAAATATGTGCTATTGAAATATTAGATGTGAATATCGCAGGTTTCATAAAACAAATCAAACAATCATATCAATTACAACGACTCTACTCTTATGTTTTCCCAGATGAGGAAATTGAGATTTCCTGCCTGGAGTCAGCTGGATTTATTTATGAGGCAGTGTTTCGTCAACACATTTATGTTGATGGACGATACCGTGATCTGCTGGTATATGGACAGTTAGAGAAAACCGAATGATATTCAACATGCCTGGCTTGCTGACATCTGTAAGAAAGCCTGAGTTTTCTGATTTAACGTATTTGCGCCGTTTGTTAAGTTTAGATATTTATGCAAGCAACCTTGGTGGTAAAGAAGGAATGACAGATGAATACTATGAAACTCAGGCGATAAAAATGCTGGAGGATAATGCAAATGACCAGTCAATTAACAAATATTACTTAATTGAAGAGCGGTTTAAAAAAGCACCAATAGGCTTATCAATATTGACGCAGATCGACTGGAAAAATAGACATGCAGAACACAGTTATATTATTAGTGATAAAAAATATCGTTCAAAACTATTTGCTGGAGATATAAATGCAGTGATGCATAACTATTTTTTCTACCAGTTAAATTTAAACAAAATATTTGGTTATATCTTTGATAATAACAGGGCTGCCATTCGAATGATGGATTTTGGTTCTAAGTATGATGGTCTTCTCAGAAAGCATAGAGTACAGCGCTCAACATCTACAGATGTTCATGTGTTTAGCATAACAGAGACTGAGTTTGCAGATTTTGTACAAAAAAACGCCAATGGACTTTTAAAGAAGCACATTGCGCGAGGGATTATCAGGTGTTCACAAGTATAGAGCTATGGTTATTGTTACTTATCTTTCGCTCATTATTGCATTCCAGAATCGGACTGGTTGTCGATATTTTGATTGTGGCTCTAGCCATTGTTTACATTATGGAAAAGGGATCGGTTGTTCAGGTCGAGGTGCAATGGTTATGGTTGCCTGGTTATGTGCTTATTGCGTTGTTTGTTTTTCTTTTTTCGAGTTGGTTGACGACATCAAATTATAGTGGTTATTTGCACAAATTAATTGGGTCTGTCAGAACACAAAGTGTCATAGTACAAAGTCAAGTTGTATTGCGTGCATCAATAATAGCTTTTCACGAAGAGGTGATATGGAGGGTTTTTTTTCAGTCGGTCATCAGTGATGTTTTGGATGCACCAATCGCGATAATTGTTGTGGCTATCGCCTTTACGTTTTGGCACAGACAGCGTGTTAGCGGTAGCGTAGTAAAGTCGTTTGAGTTGTTAATGTTTTCCCTTGTTCTTGGCGTGGCATTTGCTTTATCTGGTGATCCATTATTAGTCATAGTCATTCACCTGTTGAGAAATTATTTTATTTTGGTCGGAAGTAATGGCAATAAAGTTTAACTTAAGAATATGGTGGATAATGGTTATCGCCATTATTATCATAATAATGTTTGGGTCAGGTTTGTATAAACCAGTCGTGATGCTTCCACAGGCAATGTTCACACACCCAACTATCGGTTCAATACGCGATGTTCTCATCGCAAAGGGAAAGGTTGAGTATGAAAACAATATATTGATTAGATCAAATGTAAGTGGTCAGGTAGCTGATATTCTTGTGCAAGACCACAGTGTAGTAAAACCAGGACAAATATTACTGCGCCTTGAAGACCCTTACGCCAGGATAAATCGTAAAGCAAAACTTCTTGAGTTAAAAGCATCCAGAATAAAACTCGACTCTATGAATGAAGAGCTGCATATGAAAAAATCGTTGGTTGCTACTGGCGGGCTACCAAAATTTGAACTGGTTGAGAAAACATTAGCGCGTAATCTGATATTAAATGATATAGAACGCATTAAGCTCGACCTTATACGTTTTGATAAAACAGAGGAAATGTCACTTTTTAAGAGTCCTGTTTCTGGTCTTGTAACAGCTATATTTGTCACCCAAAATCAAAGAGTGCATGTTGGTGATCAGATGATGTCGTTAGTCGGTGGTGATAATAAGAAAATCATTGTTTATGTTGATGCCATGGATATAGGCAGTATCTGGATTGGTCAATTAGTGTCTTTTAGTGAACATGAAGATACAGATGCGACAAGATCAGGTCGGGTTGCAAGTATAGGCAAAGATGTCGCCGATACCAAAAGACCGAACTCGGTGAAGGTTGTTATTGAACCTGTTGCAACAGTAAAGGATTTGCTGGTTTCTCAACAACTTTATGTGGAATTTATTATTCGTAATAAGGACTCTGTAATGAAAGTGCCACGGGAATTAGTGTATGAGAAAAATAATAAAAAATTGGTTTATTTGTTAACGCCTCAGGGGGTAAAGCCTAAAGTGATTGATATAGTTCGAGGTGATGCCACTTTTGATATAGCCATTTCTGGTCTTGATGTTAATGATAAACTTGTGCGACAACCCACAAATTAATTAAGGCGCATGATTAATTTAAGCGAAATTTATAAAACATATATGATGGCAGGCAAGTCGTTACATGCTATTCGAGGTATTGATCTGACCATCAATAAAGGCGAATTTGTGTTAATCATGGGAAAGTCTGGTTCTGGAAAATCCACACTTTTAAATATCATTGGCTGTCTTGATATTCCATCATCAGGTTCATATTATTTTGCTGGACAAGATGTAATGACAGCTAACGATACTCAAATAACATTAATAAGAAATAGACATATTGGCTTTATATTTCAAAGTTTTAATTTAATTGCCAGAAATACGGCTGCTATCAATGTTGGCAAGCCATTAGTTTATCAGGGTGTGAGTGCCAGAAATCGAAATATAAAAGCGGATAAAGTATTGGGTATGGTCGGTCTTTCTGATCGTGCCAATCATTATCCATCGCAGTTATCTGGTGGACAACAGCAACGTGTCGCTATTGCGCGTGCGTTAATAACCAATCCAGATTTAATTATTGCAGATGAACCTACAGGAAATTTAGATTCGACCACTGGGGAAGATATTATGCAGATATTGCGCCAGCTAAATCATCAGGGACGGACGGTGGTCATGGTCACACATGATAGTTCATTAGCAAAACAGTCAGATCGTATCATTGAGTTAGTGGATGGCGTTGTTTGTACATGAGTATTAATATTAACGGGCTACTCATTGCTGTTCAGCTTGTTTTTGAATCAGTCGAAGCGCTGGCGGTTAACCGTTTACGCACCGTGCTGAGTTTACTTGGTGTGGCAATAGGGATTGCTGCAATTATTATCATTAGCAGTGTCGCCACATCTGGTCGAGCGGTCGTTTTTAGTGAGTTAGAGACTTTTGGTCTGAGAACTTTTTGGATATTCAGGGAGCATGCTCCTGATGATACCCTGGAAAAAGATATTGCAGGAACCGGCATTAACGAACATGACTACAAATATATTTTAAAGCAACGATTGCCAGCCATCGAAAGACTGTCACCTGTTATTGATAGTGGTACAGCAAATATTACTGCGACAAAACATGGTGAATCACTTCAAGTAAGAATTATAGGGGTAAATCAACAGTTTGCTTATATTAATGGAGATCATCTGCAAGTCGGTCGCTTCCTGTCTGCTAGAGATATTAGCGAACGTGCTCATGTGGCTGTTATTGGCTCTGGCGTTAATGAAAAACTATTTTCACATATTAGTAATCCAGTCGGTCAGAAACTAAGCATAGGTGAGGACTGGTTTACTGTTATTGGCGTACTCAGAGAAAAAAATCGAGACTTGATTAACAGCATAGGTGCTGGCAGAGGACAGGAAACAGGTAGCCGAGTACTTATTCCGTATTCTACCAGGCAAAAAAATATTGGTGAAAGTGATTATGTTAGCTATTTGCAAGGGCAGGCAACTCACCTGGGCAGTGCGGGTTATGCGATCAAAGGTATTGTTAAAATACTCAAACATCAACATCGCGGTGCTTTTAGATATAAAGGCGAAAGCATGTCCAGTTATGTTGATACCGCAAATCGAATTCTTAAAGGGGTTACGCTAATTGGAATAGTTTCTGCCATTGTTTCACTTATTGTTGGCGGGCTTGCAATAATGAATATCATGACAACATCGGTGATTGAGAGAACAAATGAAATCGGATTGCGAAGAGCAATAGGTGCGTCCCAGTTAGCGATTAGAGTTCAGTTTTTAATGGAATCTATGTTGATAAGTTTGCTGGGAGGTGCGTGTGGTGTACTTGTTGGTATTGCGCTTATCCGACTAGTGACGGCTATATCTGCTTTACAGATGCATATATCAATTGATGGATTAGTGCTGGCGATTTTAAGTACGTTGATGATTGGTGTTGTTTCAGGTTATTATCCAGCACTTAAAGCGTCACGTTTAGTGCCTGTTGAAGCACTGCGTTATGGATAAGGGAATTAATTTAACAGACAGTGATTTGTTTTCATTTTATATCAATTTGATCCGACCACAGAGAGCATCTATTTTCTTCCATTTTACTTTGCTCATTATTTCAATTGGAATACAAGTACCTGTTCCATTTTTAGTCGGCAACGTCATTGATGGTTTATCTCAACAGACGAGTTTTATTCAGCTCATACCATATATTGCAAGTATTATTGGAATAATGCTGCTTGGCGTATTGTTGGCGGTGTTGGCTCAAAAATATGCTGCATTTATAAATAAGAATTTCATACTTAATACACAACTGACTATGTTTTCTTCTTTTCAATTAGCTCCGCACACGTTTGTAAACAATTTTAATGTAAGTGACGTGTTCTCTCGTCTGGATCGTGATATTGGTACGCTCAACTATTTATCCCCTACGGGAATTGCTGGAATTGTTCGTGATATTTGCTTTGTCCTCATATTTGGGGGAATCCTGATATTTATGAATTTAACGATTGTCCTTTATATTATCGGATTGCTTCCGCTGGCAATATTTTATTTCAAAAGTGCAAGCAAAAAACTGTCTTCTCTTTCTACTTCAGCACATAAAAACCATGCATCGGCAAATGCAAACTTACTGGAATCATTATCGGGCATACGAGATTTTCGAATAACGGGAACGCTGCCGTTTAATAAGTCTCGAC